>CALCPT010000287.1 GCA_937897265.1 uncultured Alcaligenaceae bacterium | reverse complement strand
ACGAGGTCAAGTGTTGAAATCCTTGGGATCACGCGTAAAAACTGACTGACATACCCAATGTGATGGCGACGAACCGCGATCAGTTCACGTGAGGTTGCCGTAGTCAATTCAAGCGGCACACCACTCTTGTCAATATATTGAATCGAACCCGCGCTGACGCGATAGTTTGCATAAATCAATTTGAGTAAGGTGCTTTTTCCCATCCCTGAGGCGCCGTCCAAGACAACGCATTCGCCTGGTGCAACGTCAAAATTCACATCGTTCAAAACCGGTAACGTGAGCCCGTTTTGATGGTGCAGCGTAAATTGCTTGCTCACCTTGGTGAGGCGTAGTACGGGTGTAATCATGGTTGAAGCACCGAGGACACTAACAGTTGGGTATACGGGTGTTGTGGATCGTCAAGCACTTGATCCGTTAAGCCCGTTTCGACAATTTGACCGCGGCGCATCACAATCATTCGGTGTGCTAACAGACGCGCAACGGCCAGATCATGCGTAACAATGATCGACGCCAGCCCAAGATGCTGTGTCAGTTGTCGCAAGAGATCGAGTAATTTGGCCTGAACCGAGACGTCTAGCCCTGAGGTTGGTTCATCCATGAAGACCAGCCTGGGCTGAGTGACCAAGTTGCGGGCAATCTGTAGGCGTTGTCGCATGCCACCTGAAAAATGGCGCGGCAAGTCATCGACTCTAGCGGGGTCAATCTCTACGCGAGCTAGCCAGTCGCAGGCTGTTTCACGTAATTTTCCGTAATGGCGATGACCCAGTGCCATGAGGCGTTCGCCCACATTCGCACCCGCCGAGACCTCCATGCGCAGGCCATCTGCCGAGTTTTGATGCACAAACCCCCAATCAGTCCGCGCCAGCAGGCGACGCTGTGCCTCTGTCATTTTAAAAATATCAGTCAGGCTGCCGTCTTTGATTTGAAATTCTACTGACCCTGAATCGGGTGTATCACGCGCGGCGAGTGCGTTGAGCAGAGTCGTTTTTCCTGAGCCGGATTCACCAACAATGGCAAGGACTTCGCCTGGCCAGAGTTCAAAGTTTGCGTCGATGAGGGCAGCCCGGTCGCCATAGCTTTTGTTTAAACCGGTCACGCGCAAAATGGGCGATTGTGTGTCAACAGGCATAGCGTTAGTCATCCTTTGAGTCACGCCGTGCGATAGAAACCTTCGTAGGCTGTTTGTTGCTTTGCTCGGTTGCGCAATAGTCAGAGTCTGAGCAGACAAAAATCCGGCCACCTTGATCATCTGTGATCACTTCATCGAGAAAGCTGTTTCTTGACCCGCAAATCTCACAGGGGGCATCCCAGCGCTGAATTTCAAAGGGATAGTCTTCAAAACCAAGGCTTTCAACAGAGGTGTAAGGGGGCACTGCATAAATGCGCTTTTCACGGCCGGCGCCAAACAGTTGAAGCGCAGGATTCATGTGCATCTTTGGATTGTCAAATTTTGGAATAGGTGAGGGCGCCATGACATAGCGGTTGTTGACTAATACCGGGTAGTCGTAGGTTGTTGCGATATGCCCATAGCGGGCGATATCTTCGTAGAGCTTGACATGCATGAGGCCGTATTCGGCCAAGCCGTGAAGGCTGCGCGTTTCGCGCTCGCGTGGCTCGAGGCGCTGCATCGGCTCGGGTACTGGAACCTGATAAATAATGATTTGATCTTCTGTGAGCGCCATCTCGGGAATACGATGACGCGTTTGAATCAGAGTCGCAGCTTGAGTTTGTGTCGTTATCTCAACATTTGTTGTGCGTTGAAAAAAGCGGCGGATGTTAACGGCATTGACGGTGTCGTCCGACCCCTGATCGATCACTTTCAGGACATCGCTTGGCCCGATGACTGAGGCGGTCACTTGAATCC
>CALCPT010000286.1 GCA_937897265.1 uncultured Alcaligenaceae bacterium | reverse complement strand
CAATGGCTGAAGCGTTCCGTGACGAAGGCCGTGACATTTTGTTCTTCGTTGACAATATTTATCGTTACACACTCGCCGGTACTGAAGTATCTGCGTTGCTCGGCCGTATGCCATCTGCCGTGGGTTATCAGCCAACGCTGGCTGAAGAGATGGGTAAGTTGCAAGAGCGTATTACTTCAACAAAGACGGGTTCTGTTACATCCATTCAGGCCGTTTACGTTCCTGCAGATGACTTGACCGATCCATCACCAGCTACAACCTTTTTACACTTAGACTCCACAGTTGTGTTGTCACGTGATATCGCTGCCTTGGGTATTTACCCAGCGGTTGATCCTTTGGATTCAACCAGCCGTCAGCTTGACCCACAGGTAGTTGGTCAAGAGCACTATGAGGTTGCTCGCGAAGTTCAGATGACTCTGCAGCGTTACAAAGAGCTACGCGACATTATTGCAATTTTGGGTATGGATGAGTTGTCACCAGAAGACAAGCAGGCTGTGGCACGCGCTCGTAAGATTCAGCGCTTCTTGTCTCAGCCTTTCCATGTGGCCGAAGTGTTCACTGGCTCGCCTGGCAAGTACGTTCCACTGTCTGAGACCATTCGTGGTTTCCGTATGATCGTCGAAGGTGAGTGCGATGCACTTCCTGAGCAGGCGTTCTACATGGTCGGTTCGATCGACGAAGCCTTCGAGAAAGCCAAGAAACTCCAATAAGGATCCATCATGGCTACCATCAAAGTCGACGTTGTCAGTGCAGAGAATTCTCTGTATTCAGGCGATGCTAAGTTCGTAGTACTGCCGGGTGAGGCGGGTGAGTTGGGTATTTTGCCTGGTCACACCCCCTTGATCTCGCGCATTCGGCCTGGTTTGGTGCGTATTGTTCTTGAGGATGATTCTGAGCAGAGCATTTTCGTGGCGGGCGGTTTGCTAGAAGTGCAGCCTGGTCATGTGACCGTGCTGTCTGATACAGCGATTCGCGGTGGCGATCTTGATGAGGCGAAGGCCGAAGCAGCACGCTTAGCCGCTCAAGAGGCGTTACGTAATGCAAAAGATCAGGCCAGCATGGATGTTGTGAAGGCAGAACTTGATATGTTGGCAGCGCAGGCCTCGGCCGCACGTCGTATTCGAGAGTTGACCAACAAGCATTGATCGTATCGATTGCTGCAGATACTTGCAGCGGTTCAGCGAAAAAAACACGCCTCGTTCGGCGTGTTTTTTTTAGCCATTTTGATTACGCTAATCGTCAGGGCGAGTTCTTAGTGTGGGAACCGCCCATCGGAAACGAGATTTATAGCGAAGCAGTGCCATCCGTTGCCGTAAATCTGCTGATGCGTGAACTCCGACTATTCTTCAAGCCACATCAAGCCTAGCCTAACGGTTTTTGCTTGGAGAAAAACGATGCGACAACAGATTGACTGCGCGGTATTGCGCCTCGCCGCTCATCATGTGTGGCTTGAAGACGTATTAAGTGGCGCGGCTCCCGCCCTCGCTCGTGTGAGGTTACATCAGCTTGAGTGGGAGGCAGGGCAAGACTTAGAGGTCAATACCAAGGACGTTGTTACGTTGCCAGTGCAAGCGCTTGCTCAAGCTGGTGTTAGTCTTAGGCGTTTTGATCTGTGCTTATTGCCGGTCTCGGTGGATACGCTGGCCTGGACGCGACAAGCGCTTGCAATGATCCCACGAGGCCCTTTTTTACCGTTGGTCGGAATCTTTCAGAACTTGAAATCTGCCGCCATGCAAGATCTACTCGAGCTAGGCGTGTCTGACTTCGTCAGGCTGCCCTTATGCCTTGATGAGTTTCGCGCGCGCGTGCTCACAACGGTCTCGCGTGTGCCACGGCTCGGTACGCTACGTGAGCCAGAGGCTTGCTACGGTATGTCTGACTGCTCACCGGGTGGCTCTGGGAAAAATGACACGGCTACATCCATCGCTCGGGGCTCTAGCATCACGGGCAAACCTGCTGAGCGCTTATCTAGCCACGGTTCACGGGTGTTTGTGAGTGCTAAAGCGGTGAAGGCAGGTCTAAATCGAGGCGTTGACCGCCAACCGCTTCAACGTGCGATCGCATTCAATGCGATGCACCATCAAGCTAGCCCCATAGGTTCGTTTCGCGAAGAAAAAAACACACTTGTGAGTAATTTTGAGCGTACTTATATTACCCAAGCGTTAATCAAGCATAGTGGAAACATCGCGATGGCTGCCAGAGCCTCAAGCAAACACAGGCGAGCCTTTTGGGCGTTGATGCGTAAACATGACATCGCTGCCGATCTGTACCGAGATGGTGACAGCGAAGAGTAAAATAACGGACTACTCATTGACGAGCTAGACATGACACGTGTCTAGCGTGCCACCTAAAAAAAGAACCTCGTGGGCGCTACACCATTAACAAACGATGTATTTTTGCGCGCACTAAAACGTGAAGCGGTCCCTTACACCCCAACCTGGTTAATGCGACAGGCAGGGCGTTATCTACCTGAATACAATGCGACTCGCGCACGTGCTGGTTCGTTTATGGGTTTGGCACAGAGCCCGACTTATGCGGCCGAAGTCACACTCCAGCCTCTTGAGCGATTTAATCTTGACGCGGCAATCTTATTCTCGGATATCTTGACGGTTCCAGATGCGATGGGGTTAGGTCTTTCGTTTGCTCAGGGTGAGGGCCCTCGGTTTGCGCACCCGGTGCGTACCGAGCAAGACGTCAACAAGCTTGAAGTACCTGATTTAGCAAAGCTGCAGTATGTTTTCGATGCCGTCAGTTTGATACGAACGGAGCTAGATGGGCGTGTGCCGCTCATCGGTTTTGCAGGTAGCCCGTTTACCGTTGCCTGCTATATGGTCGAAGGCAAGGGTAGTGACGATTACCGTTTAATCAAAAGTATGCTTTATGCGCGTCCCGATTTGTTACACCGTATTTTGCAAATTAACGCTCAAACAACAGCGCAATATTTAAACGCCCAAATTAAAGCAGGCGCTCAGGCCGTCATGATTTTTGATAGCTGGGGTGGTGTTCTTGCAGATCAACTGTTTCAGCAATTTTCGTTGCACTATACCCGTCAGGTGGTGCAGCAACTCATTAAAGACCACGAGGGGCGCTCTGTCCCGTCGATCGTATTCACAAAAGGCGGCGGGCAATGGCTTGAGCAAATAGCAGTGTGCGGAGCGGATGCAGTGGGGCTGGATTGGACGGTCGACCTTAGCCTCGCTCGTAAGCGCGTGTCAGACTCGGTCGCCTTTCAAGGCAACCTCGATCCCATGGCACTTTTTGGGGGTGAGGCTGCAATTCGAGCAGAAGTACGGCGTGTACTTGAAGCCTATGGCGATGTAGGGCGTGGTGGGCATGTATTTAATCTTGGCCATGGCATTTCACAATTCACACCACCAGAGGCCGTTGCCGTGTTGGTAGACGAAGTTCGGGCCTATAGCCCTCAGTTTCACGGCGATTGCAGCTAGAACTAACAATGGCGTGCTTTTTGAGGTCATTCTCCTCGAAAACCCTCATGAAATAGTGATATTTTTCCTAAGTTATGCACAAAATTTGCAAAATGACTAAACATGATGAGATTTTAATAATCACTTCTAAAATATCTCGTATCTACTTGAATAAAAAGAATAAAAGTAATTTTTCTTGAATAGACAATGCTGCAATGCAGTTCTAAATTGTGCAATACATTTTTTAAATAATCGAGTTTTCCCCAAAGTTATCCACAGGGTCTAAAAATAATTTCGAAACCCCAGTATCTCAGTGCTTTAGTGCATTAATAAAGAAACCACTTTAACTATATGGCTGAAAACCTTCCTGCTGAGTGCATTGAAGCGAGCGCTGCGACAGGGTGGGTTCGGGTTGCGTTAGACATTCCCTTGGCCGACTTATTTGATTATCGGTCTACCGAGCCTGTTACGGTAGGCGATCGAGTCATCGTTGCCTTTGGGCGGCGCAAGATGATTGGTGTGGTCGTTTCCTTGCCAGAGATGCCTGGGTATGACCCCAGCAAGGTTAAAGACGTGCAGGTGGTGTTGAAAGATATCGCGCCTCTGAGTTTAAGTTGGTTACGCTTTGCGACATTCGCTGCAGAATATTATCAACGCCCATTGGGTGAAGTGATTTTGCCTGCCCTGCCAATGCCGTTGCGCAGCGTACCTTCGTATCAAGGCAAGCGCTCGGGCGCGGGCCCCGTTGAGCGGCTTGCAAAACGCCGCGCGCTTAAACAAGAGGCCGCGGCAATTTCGGTCGTGCCCCAACTGAACAGCCATCAAGAGCAAGCGGTTGCAGCGGTTGTTGACGCGCAAGGTTTCAAGACTTTTTTGTTGTACGGTGTGACCGGAAGCGGCAAAACGGAGGTGTATTTGCATGCGGCCGCACAGACCTTGGCGCGCGGTAAACGTGTGTTGCTGTTGGTACCCGAGATTAATCTCACTCCACAATTTGAGCAATCATTAAGGGCGCGTCTTGAGCCCATAGCGGGGGTGAACGGTGTGGCGGTCATGCACAGTGCCCTGTCAGATGGCGAGCGATTACGCGCCTGGCTGCGCGTGCAAAGTGGTGAGGCTCGCATTGTGCTCGGTACTCGCCTAGCAATCTTTGCGCCGCTTGACGATCTCGGGTTGATAGTCGTTGATGAAGAGCATGACCCATCTTATAAGCAGCAAGATGGCTTGCGCTACTCGGCGCGAGACCTTGCGGTCTGGCGAGCGCATGATTTGGGTATTCCTGTTGTGTTGGGTTCGGCAACCCCATCACTCGAGAGCTGGGCTAATGCTGAAAAATCAATCTATCAGCGGCTTGATTTACCCGCTCGCGCGCGGGCGGTGACATTACCCTCGGTGCGCTTGGTCGATACGCGGCGCCTGCAGATGGACCACGGCTTGTCGCCTCATCTTGTCGAGGCTATGCGCGCGAGGCTGGCAAATAATGAACAGGTATTGATATTTTTAAACCGACGGGGCTACGCACCTGCTTTACACTGCCACTCGTGTGGCTGGGTGAGTCAGTGCACGCGCTGTACAACCTTTACGGTGTTACATCGCCTGACGCCGAAGCGCGCACAACTGCACTGTCATCATTGTGGGCTGGCACAAAACGTGCCAAAGGCTTGTCCAGATTGCGGCGATCAAGATTTACAGCCGATGGGCCGAGGTACGCAACGGGTCGAAGAGCATTTAGCCGAACTGTTTCCGGGGGCGCGGGTAGTCCGAATTGACGCGGACAGCACTCGTAAAAAAGGCTCGGCTCAGGCGCTCTTCGCTAGCGTACACGCTGGAGAAGTCGATATTTTAGTGGGTACGCAGATGGTGGCCAAGGGCCATGACTTTGCCAACCTTGGTTTGGTAGGAGTACTAAACGCCGATGCAATGTTGTTTTCGCAGGACTTTCGCGCGCCAGAGCGTTTGTTTGCACAGCTCATGCAGGTTGCCGGGCGGGCGGGCCGCCATACTGGGCACGGCGAGGTGATTGTACAAACGGGGTATCCAGAGCAAGCCGTATACCAGGCGCTGTTGAAGCATGATTACTCAGGCTTTGCGCGACACTCACTTCAAGAGCGTCAGGCCGCCGCTTTGCCCCCCTTTTCATACCAAGCACTCTTGAGCGCGGAGGCCCGCGAATTGCCGGTCGCGCTTGATTTTTTACGTGATGCCCGTGAGCTTGCATGCGAGTTATCCGCACACTATCAGACCGAAGCGGTACTGACGTTATATGACCCTGTGCCCTTAAGGATCGTGCGCGTCGACAACATGTGCCGAGCACAGTTACTACTTGAATCTACCAATCGCCCTGCGTTGCAATCGCTATTGCGACACTGGCTTAAATTACTACCTGAGCAGCCTGATGCACGTCGTGTGCGGTGGCAGCTTGAGGTAGATCCACTCGAAATCTGATCCGGCGCCATGTCATCGTTTGCAACAAATGGATTAAACCCGACGCAGCGCGAAGCAGTGTTATATCTTGATGGTCCTTGCTTGGTCTTGGCCGGTGCTGGCTCAGGGAAAACTCGTGTCATCACACAAAAGATAGCGTATCTGTTACGCGACTGTGAGTACAAAGCGCGCAATGTTGTGGCTTTGACCTTCACTAATAAAGCGGCGCGTGAGATGGATGATCGCGTCAAACGGCTAGTCGACCCCGCTTTGGCAAAAGGGTTAACTATCAGTACCTTTCATTCGCTTGGTGTTCGTATTTTGCGCGAAGAAGCTCAGCACGCAGGCCTGAAGCCGCAGTTTTCTATCTTTGATTCAGACGACGCGATGGCGATCGTGCAAGATTTATTGGCAACGACTGATCGTGCACGTTTGCGTTCTGTACAACAAACAATTTCACTATGGAAAAATGGCTTGATTGACCCCGATGCGGCTGCCGCTCAGGCTGCGACCGCAAGCGAAGTCGAGGCAGCACGGGTGTATCGCAGCTACAACGCGACACTCGCCGCGTATCAAGCGGTGGACTTTGATGATTTGATCGCCTTGCCCGCGCAAATTTTTGAACGCGAAGCGCAAGTGCGAGAAAAATGGCAAACACGCGTACGCTATTTACTGGTGGATGAGTACCAGGACACGAACGTCTGTCAGTATCGCTTGGTGCAGTGGTTAACAGGCCCTCGCGCCATGTTTACTGCGGTAGGTGACGACGATCAGGCTATTTATGCTTGGCGAGGTGCAACGATTGAAAACCTGGCGAAGCTCACCACTGATTATCCTCAGATTCGTTTGGTCAAACTTGAGCAGAACTATCGCTCAAGCCAAAGCATTTTGGCGGCTGCGAATCACGTGATCTCGAAAAATCCAAAATTATTTGAAAAAAAATTGTGGTCAGAGCATGGTACGGGCGATGCAATTAGTGTGACAGCCATGCCAAACGATGAGACGGAGGCTGAAAACGTTGCAATGAAAATTTCGGCGGCCCGCTTTGAAAAACAGGCCTCTTGGAAGGATTTTGCAATTTTATATCGGGGTAACCATCAAGCAAGAATTGTTGAACAAGCGATGCGCAATTTGCATATTCCGTATTCGATTTCGGGTGGACAAAGCTTTTTCGACAAGGCAGAAATACGGGATATTTTGTCCTACTTGCGCCTGATCGCCAACGAAGAGGATGACCCTGCTTTTATTCGTGCGGCCACCACGCCAAAGCGAGGGATTGGTCAGGCAACGCTGCAAACGCTTGGTCAATATGCGGGTGAGAGAAAAATATCATTGTTTGAAGCTGTCTTTGAAATGGGACTCGAGTCACGATTGAATACTCGGCAGCTTGAACCGCTGCGTCATTTCGGCGAATTTATTGTCAGGATTCAATTGCGTGCTGGACACACGGCAGTGGGTCAACCTGTCAAAGCGGCCGAACCCGCTGGTGTCATTCTTGATGATTTGTTGGGCGCCATCCAGTACGAGCGCTATCTGTACGATATGCTCGATGAAAAGCCTGCTCAAAACCGGTGGCAAAACGTTTTAGAGTTGGTGGGCTGGCTCAAGCGCAAGGCTGAAGCAGACAGTATGGGCCTACTCGATTTGGTGCAGCATGTTGCCTTGGTGACTATGCTTGAGCGCAGCGATGAGCAAGAGCAAGACGCGGTAAAGTTGTCGACGTTACATGCGTCAAAAGGGCTTGAGTACCCGCATGTATATTTATTGGGTGTTGAAGAAGGGCTTTTGCCGCATCTTGGTCGCGATGATGAGGATGTCGATCCGACCAAGGCTGCTGATGCTTTAGTTTCAAGGATTCAAGAAGAGCGCCGACTGATGTATGTTGGCATCACACGCGCGCAGCGCAGCCTGCATTTGAGTTGGTGTCAAAAACGTCGCCGCGCGCGCGAAGATTTGGTGCGCGAGCCCTCGCGCTTTATCGAAGAAATGGGTTGCGAGACG
>CALCPT010000285.1 GCA_937897265.1 uncultured Alcaligenaceae bacterium | reverse complement strand
GGCTCAATTCATTTAAAAAAAGCCGCTTTAATTGCCGTGCGATCTTCCTCAGACAACGGCAGACTCAAATCTACGTCGCCGATCTCAGCCATAAAGTCAGCTTTAACTGGATACAAAGTGATGGCCATACGTGGCTCCGAAAGTTAACAACAACAAATGATTTTTATAACCTCAAACAGCATGACTGATGGTTCTTATCGATCAGCCTGCAAAGGCCTGCGGCTGTGACTACTCAGCGACCACCCCAGTTTGGTCAATGACTTTTTTCCATTTGGCCAAATCCGCTTGAATCGCAGCAGCGAACTCTTGCGGTGTGCTTGTCATCATGTCTCCATTCTGTGACTCTGCCCACGCCTGTAACGCAGGATCTTTTGTGACGACCGTCAACTCTTTATTCAGCCTCTGTATGATTGCAGACTCTGTTCCCTTGGGCACCATCACACCAAACCACGTGTAGGTATCAAAGCCCTTCACGCCTAATTCAGAAAACGTAGGAATATTGGGCGCTTGTTTTGAACGTGTTGTTCCCGAAATTGCCAAAGCAATGAGTTTTCCGGCGTTGATATGCGGGATCGCCGTATCGCTAAACATCACCTGCAGTTGCCCACCCAGCAAATCAGCCATCGCGGGAGCGGTCCCCTTATAAGGAACGTGAGTCATTTTGATTGCGTGATCTGCATCGAACAATTCACCCGCCAAATGACTCACACCACCGGTTCCGCTTGACCCGTAATTCAGCACTCCAGGTTTTGCTTTTGCTAGCGCAATCAGTTCAGGAATCGTATTGACAGACAGGCCTGGCGTGACCACTAAAATCGCCCGACTGCCGCCAATCAGGGCTACCGGTTCAAGATCTTTTAACGGATCAAAGGGTAAAGACTTGTAGACGAGCGTGTTAATCGTCACGGTTGCGTTATTGCCAACATAAATCGTGTACCCGTCAGGCGCAGCCTTGGCTGCCCGAGCAGCACCAATGTTGCCTCCACCGCCAGAGACGTTTTGAACAATGACTTGTTGACCCAGTCGCTCACCCAAGGGCTTGGCCACAGCGCGCGCCAGCGCGTCAGTAAATCCTCCGGGTGGGTAGGCGACAATCATCTGTATCGGCCTGTCTGGCCATGCTGCCTGCGCACAGCCAACGAACGCCGCTGCAATCACCAACAAAAGTTTGATGAATTTATTTTGCATCTTGTCTCGACTTTGTTCTGTTCTATTTTATTTTTTGAGATAACCGCGCTTCACAACTCGCCAAAGAGTGCGGGTACACTCACAAAAGCGTACCACAAGAGCAAGCTGAAACAAAAAATAATTCTGATAATGATTCGTTCAAATTGGTTTAGGCGACTAATTTTTTTTAGCTCACTTTTGCTGGGGTACATATCGTATCCGGCGAGCGCCCAAGACTTCCCCGTCAAACCGGTTCGCTGGATCATCCCCTACTCTGCCGGCGCCTCCAACGACGTCGTCGCGCGACTGTTGGCGCAAAAATTATCGCAAGTGTGGGCGCAACCCATCGTCATCGAGAATCGTGCGGGGGCCGGGGGCACAATCGGTGCGAGCCTGGTGGCTCATGCAACACCGGATGGTTACACGCTGCTGATGACCAACCCAGGTTCCAACGCGATTCAGCATGTTCTAAATCAACACTCAACCTATTCGAATCGTGATTTCGCTCACGTCATTTTGCTAGGGTCTGCACCCTTGATGCTAAGTACGCGCAAAGACTTTTCAGCGTCAACCGTATCTGATCTCATCGCGCTCGCAAAGGCGAACCCTGGCCTACTGACCGGGGGCTCATCTGGGACAGGCGGCAGCAGCCACTTCGCCCTTGAACTTTTTAATCGGGCAACGGGTGTTGAGATTCGTCATATTCCTTATAAGGGTGCGGCGCCGGCACTGGCGGATGTTGCCGGGGGACAAATATCACTTATTTTCACCACACCTGCATCCATCTTTGCCTTACTGGATGCGAACAAACTAAAGGTGCTTGGCGTATCAAGTCAGACGCGCCTCGCTGCGTTTCCAAACGTTCCAACCATGGCCGAGCAGGGAGTGCGTGACTTCAACGACAAGATTTGGTTCGGCGTGTCAGTACCAGCCGCCACGCCTCACTCGGTCGTCAGCAAGCTCAATCTTGATTTCAACAATGTTTTGAAAGTATCCGAGATCAAAGAGCGCTTTACCACCCTTGGCCTTGAGATCGAGGGCGGCACCCCGGAAGATTTTTCTGCCATGATCAACGCCGATATTGAACGGCTACGTGAATTGGTGATGACTGAAAAGATCGGAGTCTCTCCTTGACTCTCGTGTTGCACGGCATTGCCTGCTACGGATTCTTAAAATCATGCACCACTTAGGCAAGCACTTCATCAGCATCGATTTTGTGCGCCGCAACAGTAAGTTTCAAAGGTCTATTTTTTAAAGTCGTACACTCTACATATCAAATTCAACTCTGCTTGCTTGTGAAACACCTCTTACTTGCCCTCGGGGCAATGTTTTTTCAACAGACCTTTATTGCACTTGGGCGAGCCTTACCCGCGGTGCTCGCTCCCGCCATGATTGCGGACCTGATGCTGGACTCTGCCTGGATCGGCGTGTATTTCTCGATCGGCGCGGTCGCGTCGTTGGCCACCCAATTGGGGTGCGGCAGCTTCATTATTCGCTATGGCGCCTTACGAATGAGTCAAGTCGCTTTGGTGATGTTAGCGCTAGGGATGGCTCTTGCAACACTTGATTCTCCTTTGATGCTAGTGCTCTCGGCCTTGATTGGCGGAGGTGGAGCCGCCGTCTCGACACCAGCAAGCTCCCACCTTCTTGGCCGAGTATCACCACCGCGCTACATGCCCTTAGTTTTTTCGCTTAAGCAGACGGCAGTCCCTGCAGGGCTATTACTTGCCGGCCTGCTCGGGCCACAACTCACCGAGGCATTTAACTGGCACTACACCATGCTCTTTGCAGCGCTGGCTTGCCTCGTTTTTACTTTGATGCTGCAGCCCTTACGTCAACTCTTCGACGATGATCGCGTCGCAACGCGCACCTTTCATTTCTCGGACTTCTCTACAACATTGAAATCGGTGGTTGGCACTAAATCACTGCGTAATATGGCCTTTACCTGCTTCGCATTTAATGCCGCTCAAACCATTTTTACAGTCTATTTTGTGGTGTACCTCACTTCACTGGGCTACACCTTGGTTGCAGCGGGATTTGTTTTCTCGACTGCGGTCGCGATTGCGGTTCCTGGTCGTATTGTTTGGGGGTTGCTAGGCAGTGGCTACATTCAACCGCGTCTAGTCATGGCCACTTTAGCGTTTGGCATGGCGGTCAGCATGGTCTTGCTCAGTTTATGCAATAGCGGTTGGTCAACGATTTTAGTTGGCACAATTGCGGCCATCATTAGCGCCACCGCACTATCCTGGCATGGCGTCTTACTGGCCGAGACCGCAAATGCTGCGCCAGAAGGCATGCGAGGCGCCGTGACCGGCGGGGTCTTATCCTTTGGTCAGCTGGGCGCACTCACAGCCCCAACAGTCTTTTCAATCCTATTGGGCCTCAGCAATAGTTACAGCTTGGGCTTTATCGTTTGCTCGATACCGGCCCTGCTGGTGGGTATTGCCTTAATGCGCCAACGCAGCGCTTAAGAAATCAATAAAGATCTTACTGACTTGCTCAGGCTGCTCTTGCTGTACCCAGTGGCCTGCGCCCTCAACCAGCACCGTGCCCTTGTATTGTGTGGTGAGCGTCTGCTCGACAGACTCAAGCCCACCGGGGGTTTGATAGACGCCCCAATCACTTTTTCCACCAATAAATAGCGACGGTACATCGATCGTACGGCCAGCAAAGATCTTTAGCTCTTGGTCGAGTCCACCGATTCGATAGCCTTGCAAGCCGCCCTGAAAACCATTCCGTCCATATTCTTCGCTGTAAACACTCAGTTCATGGTCAGGTAACCAATGGCAGGCCGCAATCTCTTGCGCCGAGGGCATCTCTGGAGCAACGGATTCTGCCATGCCCTTATCCAGATCCATCACATAATAGCGGGGTAGTTTCTCCCACTCGCTTGCAATCAATGCTGTTAGGGGAAACGGTTTGTTAGCAACCCAGTCAGCACTTTTCATGTGATAGTAGGCGCGCAAAAAGGCATGCAGGCCTTGCTTTGCATGCCACATGTTGCCGTTCGCCTCTGGCAAAGTGTAATACTGCATGTAGTACTTACGCGGCGGGGTCAGTCGCGCAAGGTCATGATGAATACGCGACTGCGGCTTTGCTGGCGCCGGCACACTCACCGTATTGAAAGGCAGGGATTCGGGCGCCCCCCTAAAGGGCGAGCTCATCAGGATGACCGACTTAAAGACATCGGGGCGAGTCAAGGCGCACCAACCCGCCAAAGGCGAGCCCTGATCGTGGCCGAAGACCCCCGCAACCGATCGATAACCCAAGGCCGACACTAGCGCCAGCATGTCGTTAATCTTGTTCAGCGAGCCAAACGGGCGCATGTCGTCAGAGTGCTTGACCTCTGTGCCCCCACTTCGCCCGTACCCTCTGACATCAGGTGCAATCACGTGATATCCGGCAGCCGCGAGCGGCGCCATCACCTTGCGCCAACTGTAGGCCAACTCAGGAAAACCGTGCAACAGCAAGACCAGTTGACGACCCGGGGTCTCAAAACCCGCTTCGAGCGCATGAAAGGTAATGCCATTCACATCATGGATGAATCTAGAGCGAACACCTGCCGGCAACACAGAAGGGCTAAGAGGAGTCATCATTTTTTTCAGTGCCTAGAGGAATAAGATTTGTTAGAGTAAGATTAAACTAAAAACACGCTAAGGCGAACCCAAAAATCGCCAATCACACGAGACAACTCACATGAACACGACAACTCTATCGACACCAGCCATCGACACGCCTGATGACCTACAAGCCGCGGCCACGCAATGGCTTAAAAGCTTTGAGTCTCGGCTTCAACTCGGAGACGTCGATCGCTTAGCGACCTTGTTCGCAACTGAATGTCACCACCGCGACATCTTGGCTTTTTCATGGACATTGCGCCCGGCAGCAGGCGCGCGTGCGATCGCCGAGTTTTTGACAAGCGCTCAAACGAAGGTGCAAGCTAAAAACTTTATTCTTGCCAAAGACCGAACGGCTCCGCGCAAGGTCCGTCGTTTGGGTATTGAGGTGATCGAAGCGATATTCAAGTTTGAAACTGCCGTCGGCCGTGGTCATGGTGTCGTGCGCTTGTTAGCGAGTCATCCAGATCAAGCATGGGTGCTACTCACCACGCTCGATGAATTGAAAGGCCACGAAGAACAGATTGGCTCTAACCGTCCGAGTGGTGATGCCTATTCGCGAAACTTTGGCGGAACCAACTGGCTAGACCAGCGCACAACAGAGCGCGCCTTTGAAGACCGCGACCCGGTGGTGCTTGTAGTGGGCGGTGGTCAAAATGGTCTGTCGGTGGCTGCGCGCCTCAAACGACTCAAGATCGACACACTCGTGGTCGACAAATATCCAAGAATTGGCGATAACTGGAGGGTTCGTTATCACTCTTTGGCCCTGCATAATCAAGTCCACGTCAATGACTTGCCGTACATGCCTTTCCCACCGACCTATCCCAAATACGTGCCTAAAGACATGCTGGGAAACTGGCTTGAAATGTACGCTGAGGCCATGGAATTAAATTGCTGGCCCGGGACGGAACTTATCAAAGGCAGCTTTGATTCAAGCACTAAACGCTGGACAGTGATACTTAAACGCGCAGACGGCAGTGAGAGAGTGATGCACCCTCGCCATGTCATTTTTTCGAACGGAACAAGTGGAATCGCACGCGTCCCAGACTTACCTGGCCTGAAAGATTTTGCGGGTGACAAGTTTCACTCACATGGCTTTAAAAGTGGTGTCGCCTGGCGCGGTAAAAAAGCTTTGGTACTGGGTACCGGTAACAGCGGACATGACATTGCACAAGACTTATACAGCAATGGAGTTGAAACCAGCATCATTCAACGAGGTTCGACAACCGTTGTGAGTATCGACCCAAGTGCGAAACTGAATTACGCGCTTTATGAAGAGGGGCCACCTGTGGCAGATTGCGACCTGCTTGCAACAGCCACGACTTACCCTTTGCTGATTCGCGCGTATCAAGCCTCAGCCAAACGCATGATTGAACTGGACAAAGACTTAATCGCCGCACTCAAGGCGCGTGGCTTCAAGTATGACTTGGGCGAAGATGAAACCGGCCATCAAATGAAATATCGCCGGCGCGGCGGTGGCTATTATCTTAATGCCGGCTGCTCTGACCTCATTATCGATCACAAGATTGGTTTGCTTCAATATGACGATATCGAGAAGTTTGTACCGGAAGGTGCACTGATGAAAGACGGCACAATTCAAAAGGCAGACCTGTTGGTATTGGCAACCGGCTATTACTCTCAACAAGAGGTGGTACGCCGCCTGATGGGTGACGAAGTTGCAGATCGTGTCGGACAAGTTTGGGGAATCGGCGCCAATGGCGAACTCGCAAACATGTGGACTCGCACGCCACAAGAAGGCCTATGGTTTATGGGCGGCGCCTTAGCGCAAGCTCGTATTTACTCGAAATACGTCGCACTACAAATTAAAGCGATAGAACTCGGACTGATGTGAGAAGATCGACCACCTCGCAACCGAACTTTATTTTTTAGCCCTCGCGGCCAAGTTTTCACAGGACAAACAATGCTTAAGATCGACGCTCAAGTACACGCCTACGAACACAACCACCCAGGGCGCCCTTGGGCCGCGAAATTGCATGGCCCCGATGCAGTCACGGGCGACGACATGGTTGCAGCAATGGATGCCGTAGGCGTCGATGCCGCTATTTTGGTGTCTGTTTTCACTATGTACCAATTCGATCCAAGCTACGCGTTAGAGGTCTACGCCAAGTATCCCAAACGCTTCCGTGTGATCAAACCTGTTGACCCGTCAGATCCAGCAGTAGTCGACACAATTGACGCCTGGGCGGCCACCAAGGGTACAGTTGCCATCCGTATTATGCTCAATCGTGGGGTCTCAGAAGATGCAGCAGATCCTGGCATTAATCGCGTCTTAGCAGCTGCGGCCAGGCACGCACTACCTGTGAATTTGCTTTGCTGGGGTCGCCTCGAACAAGCCAAAGCGCTTGCCGCGCGCAATCCCAATACCCGTCTGGTCATTGATCATTTGGGCTTGCAACAACCATTCGAGCCCCCTACTCCACCGAACCCATTTGGCGAACTCCCAACCGTGTTGGCTCTTGCGCAACATGAAAATGTCGTCATCAAGATTAGCGGTGCCTGCACGCTGTCTGAGCAAAAGTTTCCGTACAAAGATATTTGGGATCCACTTGCCCGCATCTTTGACGCCTATGGTTTTGAGCGCTGCATGTGGGGAACCGACTGGACGCGTGCAGTCGAACTATTAACCTATCAGCAAGGCGTTGATGCGTTCACCCTGACTGACAGACTCAGCGACGCTGAGCGCACCCAACTAATGGGTGGCTCGCTACAAAAAATTTATAACTGGAATTTTGGTGCTTAACTCGCCAGCTACCTTGGCAGTCTGACCGGCGACTAAGCTTGAACACCGCCTAACTTGAGCAGTGCAAACTCACTGTTCAGCTTTGATGTTTTGCTGTTTGATCAGTTCTGACCAGCGCGCGATTTCAGAGTCGAGTAGCTGGGCAGCCTGAGCGGGCGTGTTAGCGACTGGCACAAAGGCCATCTCTTTTAATCGTTTCAGAGACTCGGGCGTCAGTAACCCGGAGTTGATTTCATGGTTCAGCTTATTGACGACGTCCTGAGGAGTTCCTTTGGGGGCAGCAAACCCAACCCAG
>CALCPT010000284.1 GCA_937897265.1 uncultured Alcaligenaceae bacterium | reverse complement strand
TAAAGTCAACGCGATAGGTCGCAGTCACCAAATGCTCGGTTGTTTTGTATTGCAGTGTGACGCCGTCGACTTCGAGCAGCGGCGGTTTGTTTTGAGTGCTGTCCTGCATAAACGTCTCCATCCTAGGCGAGCAAGGTTAGCGGAAAATAGCGGGTTTTGTCAGGACTGACTCGTTTTGCTATCGACCGAGGAGCGATCTCTCGGTTGAAGGGGGCTCTTGGGTGAACAGGGATCCAGCGGCTAGCTAGCAATCTCGCGGCCGGTGTTTCAAGCGCGTGCAAGCTAATACAATGGCGGTATGACACATATTTTGGCTCTTGAAACCTCTACTACCACCTGCTCGGTGGCTTTGCTCACTGAGCAAGGCTCGAGCGTGACCGTGGTGATGCGCCAGCTTGAGGGCACAGCGGGCCATGCGGCAAATCTTTTGCCCATGGTCAGTGCTTTGCTCGCTGAGTGTGGCGTCGAACGTGCCGCGCTGAGTGCGGTAGCGTTTGGTCAGGGTCCTGGGGCTTTTACTGGTATCCGCGTTGCCTGTGGGGTGGCTCAGGGCATAGGTTTGGCGCTGCAAATCCCCTTGATTCCGATCGGCGCGCTGCCCGCCGTGGCCTCTCAGGCGGCGGGACGTTTGCCTCAGCATTTGATTCTGACGGCGCTTGATGCACGTATGGATGAAGCGTACTTTGCCGTGTATGTTGATGATGCTGAGCATGGTTTAGTGGTTCTGCAGCCGCCCGTGTTGTTGCCTGCGGCTCAATTGCCGGCTTTCATTGCACTGCGCCTGCCGCTTTGGCAAAGCCGCGCGCCTGCCGCTGTTGGGGTTTGTTGCATTGGCGAGGGCTGGGGGCTGCTAGACGCGACATCCAGCTTACCTCTTGGCTGCGTGGTTGACGATCTTCAGGCTCGACCAACCGCCCATTCGGTCGCTACCTTGGCCCGGCGCGACTGGCACGCCGGCCAAACCGTGCTGCCCGAGCAGGCTGCCCCGCTTTATTTGCGTGACCGCGTGGCGTTCACTGTCGCCGAGCGTGCCTTGGGTGAAGGGGGGAATCCTCGCGCCTTGGCGCCCGGTCAGGCGGCCATGGTGCCCATGACGATCGCCGACTTGCCTGAGGCGCTTGAAATCGAACGTGCGGTACAGTCTTTTCCTTGGACACTTAAAAATTTCGAAGATGCGCTGGCGTCGGGCTACGAGGCTTGGGTGTTGCGTCAAGGGTCTGAATTACTGGGATTTTGTATTGCGATGCAAGCGCCTGACGTGGCGCATGTCTTGGTGATCGCCGTGGCACGTGCCCATCAGCGTCAAGGCTACGCACACCAGCTGTTGGCGCAAATTACCCGTAGCGCCCAAGCCCTCAGCGCAGAAGGCTTATTACTTGAGGTTCGCCCTTCAAATCACGCCGCTCTCGCTTTTTATGCCCGTGAGGGGTTTAATCAGATTGGCGTGCGCCGCGCATACTACCCCGCAGGTCGAGGCGAACGCGAAGATGCCTATGTCTTGAAAAAAACCTTTGACCACACTTAAGTCCCACGACAGGTATGACGCCAAGCCCCGATCCTAAACCCTTGCAATACTCGGCCTTGCAGCTGGCGTGGTTGCACGAGCTGGGCATCGATAAACCTTGGCTGCCAGGCGATACACGCGCAGTGCCGGCAACGAGCAGAGGTGCACAAGTTGAGGCATCAGGCACGGCGGAAGCACGTCTCAATGAGACGGCTTTGTCAAACGCTAGTGCAGCACCTGCACAGTCGCAGGTGGCCAGTGTTGGGCAAGCTACGGGTATGCCTTCCGCGTTAAATGCGGAGTTGGCGGTCTCAACAGCGAAAGCAACAGCTACCACAGCGCGTGCACCCACTCGTGGAGTCACCTCCAAACCGCAACAAGCGGCAGCGCCCATGAGCGCGGTAAGCATCGCTGCGATGACGGCGATGACAGCGGCTGCTGCCGCTGCTGCGCCCGATCTTGAGTCATTAACGCGTGCGGCCACTGCCTGCCAGGCGTGCGGGCTTTGTCGGCAGCGTGACCAAGTGGTGATGGGGCAGGGCGTGACACAGCCTGCTATTTTGGTGATTGGCGATGGGCCGGGTGAGCAAGATGATCGTAAGGGCCTGCCCTTTATGGCAGAGTCTGGTGCGTTGCTAGATCAAATGTTGTCAACCATTGGCAGTGCGCGTACGCGTGACGTGTACCTGACGAACCTAGTGAAATGTCGGCCCCCGGGAAACCGGCTTGCGTTACGCGAAGAAATCGCGGCTTGCCAATCGTATCTAGTGCGTCAGCTTGAGCTGTTGCGCCCCTTTAGTATTTTGGCGCTGGGACGCGTTGTTGCGCAATCCTTGTTGAACACAGACGAACCTTTACAAAACTTGCGGGGACGGGTGCATCAGCTTGAAGTTGCCGGACAAACAATCCCGTTGGTTGCCAGTTATCACAGTGGGCATTTACTGAACCATCCCGCGGATAAAGCGGCCGCTTGGCAAGATTTGCAGTTGCTGCGCACGCTGCGCCGCTCAGTCTAAAGCGCGCGAGTCAGTTGCACCGCTTAGCGCGGTAAGAATCCCCGCCCTTTCAGGCGGGGAGAATATCAAAGTGCCTTACCGTGCCCCTCTTGCCCGATTTGCTCGAGCAGGCCTGGATCACGTTTGAGGTTGCTTTGGTTCCAGCGGATCAGCAATAGCATCACACCGGCGACTAACAGGCCAAAGATCCCGATGATGATGCTGATCGATAGTTGCAGCCACAATAACAAGGTGTAAATCGCCACCATCAGCAAAATATTCAATTGTTCATTGAAATTTTGAACCGCAATCGAATGACCGGCGGATAAGAGCACGTGACCACGATGTTGTAGTAGCGCGTTCATGGGCACGACAAAATAGCCAGAGGTCAAGCCAATCAAAATCAGCAAAAGATAGGCGGCCCACGGCAGCTCTACGCCCAAGACATTGATGGTCCAGGAAGACTGCACAAAGGGCATCAAGATCACGATGAACCCCATTGCAACCCCTAGCGGCAATACGGTCAAGGCGCGAGGTAAGGCGACTCGCCCGGCAAGCACCGCACCGACGATGGTGCCAATCGCCGTGATTCCCATCAAAATCGACGCTTGATCCAGGCGGTAGCCTAGGTGGCTGCGACCCCATTCAATCACGATTAATTGTAATGTGGCACCAGCACCCCAAAACAGTGTGGTGACGGCGAGTGAGATTTGTCCAAGCTTATCTTTCCAGAGGATACGGACGTAGCCCCAAAACGCTTTCATCAGGCTAATTGGATTTTTTTGCTGTTTAGGGTAAACAATATGGGTCTTGGGAATCATTAAGGTGCAGACCGCGGCCGCGGCATAGATCAGAGCGATCACCAAGATAGCGGCTTCAGCTGGCGTTTGCACAAAGCCACTGAACCAAGGGTGGGACAGTAGCCAGTCCGACACTTTTGGAGAGACCAGCACACCTCCCACCAAGGTACCCAAAATGATGGAGAGGATCGTCAAGCCTTCGATCCAGCTATTGCCCTTTACCAATTGCAGCGGAGGCAGCATCTCGGTGACGATGCCGTACTTGGCAGGCGAATAGGCTGCCGCACCAATCCCCACCAAAGCGTAGGCGACGCAGACAAGGTTGACTTGCGCTCCTTCTGATAAACCCAAGAACGCGTAGCAAAACATCAGTGCACAGCCACTGACCTTGATGGCATTGGTCATAAACATGACCCGGCCCTTAGGATAAGAGTCTGAAATGGCACCGACAAAGGCTGCCAGCAGCACGTAAGAGGCCGCAAACCACCACTTCATCATGGGGGCCATCCAGTCGGGCCCTTGCAGCTGCTGGATGAGCGCGATTGCGGCGATAAAAAGCGCGTTGTCGGCAAGCGAAGAAAGCGCTTGCGCCGCCATAACGGTAAAAAAGCCTCTGTTCAATTGGAGCGTCTTTTTAAAAGGGGTTAAGTTCAAAATATCGACAGAACCTGATCAGGTTCACAGGCTAGACCCTATTCTCGCCTGTCCGAGTATACCGACAGATCTTTTGGTGTTTAGTCAAAGCGCTGGCACGCCACAATGAGGTATTTTGAGCAAAAAGAGAATGAGGGATTGCCCTTGGTGCAGATTCGGCCAGAACAGGCCTTCGTCCTGAATGTCAAGGCTAAATTCGCCTCAGGCTGCGTTATGATCAAGGGTATTCCATCCCAA
This sequence comes from uncultured Alcaligenaceae bacterium, assembly GCA_937897265.1. Classification (GTDB taxonomy): domain Bacteria; phylum Pseudomonadota; class Gammaproteobacteria; order Burkholderiales; family Burkholderiaceae_B; genus Zwartia. The sequence goes on along the minus strand of CALCPT010000284.1, from coordinate 1,110 downwards.
ATTGTGTCTAACTATTGTGCGCCTGACCCAGATCAAACTTGCCGGCTTCAAATCTTTTGTCGATCCGACCGTGATCCCTACACCTAGCCAGCTGGTTGGCGTAGTGGGCCCCAATGGTTGCGGCAAATCCAACATTATCGATGCGGTACGTTGGGTCATGGGTGAAAGCCGGGCGTCTGAGTTGCGCGGCGAGTCGATGCAAGATGTGATTTTTAGTGGTTCGAGCCAGCGTAAAGCCTCGGCACGAGCCTCGGTCGAATTAGTGTTTGATAACAGCGATGGTCGCGCGACGGGGCAATGGGCCAGTTATGGCGAGATTGCGGTGCGCCGAGTCTTGACTCGCGATGGCACCAGCAGCTATTTCATTAATAATCAACAAGTTCGTCGTCGCGACGTTTACGATATCTTTTTGGGAACAGGCTTAGGTTCGCGTGGCTACGCCATCATCGGTCAGGGCATGATTAATCGACTGATTGAAGCCAAGCCCGAAGAACTACGCGTTTACCTGGAAGAGGCCGCTGGCGTCTCGCGTTACAAAGAGCGTCGTCGTGAAACTGAAAATCGTTTATCAGACACCCGCGAAAATCTTGTGCGCGTTGAAGATATCTTGCGTGAACTTGGTTCGCAACTTGAAAAGCTTGAAGGTCAGGCTGAAGTGGCGCGCGAGTACCGAGGTCTGCAAACTGAAGGCGAAGCCAAGCAAAATGCGTTGTGGTTTTTAAAAGAGGCAGCGGCTCAAGAAGAGCGTGATCGCACGCAACAAAACATTGAGCGTGCCCACACCGAACTCGAGGCCGCAACGGCTGGTCTGCGGGCCAGCGAAGCGGCCCTTGAATCGCGCCGTCAGGCGCATTACGCCGCCGGCGATGCCGTGCACGCCGAGCAGGGCGCTCTGTACGAAGCCAATGCCAAAGTCAGCAGCCTTGAGGCTGAGATCCGGCACGTGGTCGAGTCGCGCAATCGGTTGCAGACTCGACGCGCTCAATTGCAAGTGCAAATTACTGAATGGGAGTCTCAACGCGAGCACTGCCAGCAACAAATTTTGGACGGCGAAGACGAACTTGCGACCAGTGCAGCGCGCTCTGAAGAGGCGCGTGAGCTGGCCTTAGC
>CALCPT010000283.1 GCA_937897265.1 uncultured Alcaligenaceae bacterium | reverse complement strand
CCCGTATCTGCCACGCACACCCGACTTTGTCAGAATCGATGAAAGAAGCTGCTCTGGCCGTTGATAAGCGTACGCTTAATTTTTAAGAAACGCCTTTGAACGTTCTTGAATCCTACGAGCAAACACTCGCTGAACGTGGTTACCAATCTGACCCAGCGCAGCGGGCGGCGGTTGCTCGCCTGCAACGCTACTATGACGATTGGAATACTTTTAAAGAGCAACGCTCAAGCGCGGTAAAGCGTTTCTTTAAACGCCCAGAAATTCCACGTGGTGTGTATTTGTGGGGTGGCGTTGGTCGTGGCAAAAGCTTTTTGATGGACGCTTTTTACGCGACTGTGCCGGTCAAGCGTAAAACTCGCCTGCATTTTCATGAGTTCATGCGCAGCGTGCATCGCCAGCTTGATGAAGTCAAAGGCATGCAAGACCCGCTTGACGAGGTCGCACGTCGTATTTCAAAAAACTATCGCCTGATTTGTTTTGATGAGTTTCATGTGTCGGACGTCGCCGACGCGATGATTTTGTACCGCTTGCTACTGAAGTTTTTTGAGTTTGGCACCTCGTTTGTCATGACCTCAAATTACGAACCATCGACGCTATATCCCGATGGCTTGCATCGCGATCGCTTATTGCCTGCGATTAAGCTGATTCAAGATCGTATGGATATTTTGAATGTTGACGCTGGCATTGACTATCGCAGGCGCACCCTCGAGCAAGTCAAGTGTTACCACACACCTAGTGGAGCACAGGCGGATGAGGCACTGCAGCTGACATTTACTCAGTTGGCAGATACAGCGGCACAAGATCCTGTTTTATTGATCGAGCACCGAGAAATTCGTGCCAAACAGCGTGCTGGTAGTGTGGTCTGGTTTGATTTCGCAACGCTGTGTGGTGGCCCGCGCTCGCAAAACGATTACCTTGAATTAGCCAGTCGCTTTCATGCAGTGATTTTGTCTGATGTCCCCAAGATGGGCCCACGTGAAGCCTCTGAAGCGCGTCGCTTTACCTGGCTAATCGATGTTTTTTACGATCATAAAATCAAGCTGATTATGTCGGCCGCGTGCGAGCCGGATGAAATTTACACCTCGGGTCCGATGTCTAACGAGTTTCACCGCACCGTGTCTCGCATTCTTGAGATGCAGTCCAAAGAGTATCTCGACTCAGATCGCCGCGATACCGTTAGTATCTAACAACTGACCAGCAGTATTCCGTTTGAGCCTAGGCATAAGCGCTCGTCCTGCTTGTTATGTTCGGTCACGCCTCGCTCGCTGTCGATCTAGACGGTTACACTTATGATTTAGCTGTCTTCTCAAACCTCAGCACTTGGTCACCTTATGAATACCCGCGTTCTGACCGGCATCACCACCTCTGGCACGCCGCACCTCGGCAATTATGTGGGGGCGATTCGTCCGGCTATTCAAGCCAGTCAGCAAAACAATGTTGATGCCTTTTTTTTCTTGGCCGATTATCACGCTCTGATCAAGTCGGAAGATCCGGCGCTGATTGCCCGTTCGCGGCTTGAAATTGCGGCAACCTGGCTGGCCTCGGGGCTTGATCCAAAACGGGTCACTTTTTATCGCCAATCGGATGTGCCAGAGATTCCTGAATTGTGCTGGATGCTCACCTGTGTGACGGCCAAAGGTTTAATGAACCGTGCTCACGCCTACAAAGCCTCAGTCGATCAAAATACAGCCAAAGGTGTTGAAGCGGATGATGGCATCAATATGGGCTTGTTCTCTTATCCTATTTTGATGGCAGCTGACATTTTGATGTTTAACGCTCACAAGGTACCGGTTGGTCGTGACCAAACGCAGCACCTTGAAATGGCGCGTGATATCGCGCAGCGCTTTAATCATTTGTTTGGTCAGGGACATGAATTTTTTGTGTTGCCTGAAGCGGTCATCTCTGAAGACGTCGCAACCTTGCCAGGCTTAGATGGTCGTAAGATGTCTAAAAGCTACGGCAATACCGTACCCTTGTTTGAAGGCGGAGCCAAAGCCCTAAACTCTGCCATCGCGAAAATTGTGACTGATTCGCGTGGCCCTGGCGAACCGAAGGATGCGGATGCCTCGCACCTGTATCTGATCTACAAGGCCTTTGCGCAACCATCTGAAACCGCTAATTTTCATGCTGAACTGTCGGCTGGGATGGGTTGGGGCGACGCTAAGAAACGTTTGTGCGAACGTATCGAACAAGAGATGGGGCGATTACGTGCGCACGACGAAGACTGGATGGCGCACCCAGATCGTATCGAAGAGATCTTGCAAGAGGGCGCTCGTAAGGCGCGAGCAATTGCAACACCCTTTATTCACGAGTTGAGGCAAGCGGTTGGCTTACGTAGCTTAGCCACTTCGCGGACTGCTTCATCTTCACAACCTAACAAAAAAGAAAAGGCTTCGGGCAAAAGCGCTCGCTATGTTACCTTTCGTGATGAAGCCGGTCAGTTTCGTTTTCGCCTATTGGCGCAAGATGGTGCCGAGTTGTTGTCTTCGATTGCCTTTGCTGATCCCAAACAAGCGGGCGCAGCGATGCGGGCTCTGCAGCAGGCCGGTGCGCAGGCCTGCCTCAAGCTTGAGGGAACATTGGGTTTGCTGATCGTGCAGGGAGAGCAAGTTATCGCCAAGGCTCCAGATAGCGCATCGACCGAACAACGGGAACAACTGATCGCGACGCTGACGGTGGCCATGCCACCGAGCGACGCAGCATAGCTCTCCAGTCGAGCAACGCAACCTAGCTACGCAACTTAACGACACCATCTAGCTACGCAACCTAGCAACGCAACTTAACGACACTATCTAGCTACGCAACCTGTCCACATAAGGTAGCTACGGTTAGCCTCGCGAACAGAGCGGCGACGCGCGCTCTTCACACGCTCTCGCGAGGTACAACTTACACTCAGAGTTGAGTGCAAGCTACTGAAACAGCAAACGTTACGATTTTTTCAGTTTGGCAAACGCTGCCGCCATTGCACCGCCTGGACTTGGCTCGGGTGTGCTGCTAGCGTTCGGTTTGCGCGCACCGCGGTTACCGTTACCGCCTGAACCACCGCTGTTGCCGCCGCCTGGCCCACCACCTGCCGCCATCGATCTTGCCGGTGGTGCATCGTCGTTGAGCCGCATCGTTAAGGCAATGCGTTTGCGTGCAATATCCACTTCTTGCACACGCACTTGTACGGTTTGCCCAACGCGTACAACATCGCGTGGATCGCTCACAAACTTTTCGGCAAGCGCTGAGATATGTACGAGACCATCTTGATGCACGCCAATATCGACAAACGCACCAAAGTTTGCCACGTTGGTGACAACCCCTTCAAGAATCATGCCTGGTAGTAGGTCGTTGAGCGTCTCAACACCATCTTTAAAGGTTGCAGTTTTAAACTCTGGTCTTGGATCGCGGCCGGGTTTCTCGAGCTCGAGCAAAATGTCTCGTACCGTTGGAACACCAAATTTTTCATCGACGAATTCGGCGGGTGACAACCCCTTGAGCTTGTCACGATTGCCAATCACATCTTTCATTTCGCTGGAAATTTTTTTCAAAATGCGCTCGACCACCGGATACGCTTCGGGGTGAACCGATGAGCGGTCTAGTGGGTTGTCACCGTTCTGAATGCGTAAAAAACCAGCTGCTTGTTCGAACGCCTTTTCACCAAAACGCGTGACGTCTTTGAGTGCTTTGCGATTGGTAAATGCACCTTTCTCGTCACGATAGCTAACGATATTTTTTGCCAGCGTGCTGTTGAGCCCCGAGACGCGAGCCAGCAATGCAGCGGATGCTGTGTTGACATCGACTCCGACGGCGTTTACGCAGTCTTCAACCACAGCGTCGAGCGAGCGTGCTAGTTCGCGCTGATTCAAGTCGTGTTGATACTGACCCACGCCAATGGCTTTAGGCTCGATTTTGACGAGTTCGGCCAGCGGGTCTTGTAAGCGACGGGCAATCGAGGCAGCACCACGCAAGGTCACGTCAAGATCGGGAAACTCAAGCGCGGCGAGCTCAGAGGCAGAATAGACTGAGGCTCCTGCCTCTGAGACCACCACGCGCGTTAATTTAAGATCAGGCTGGGCAGCCATTAAATCGACAACGAGTTTTTCGGTTTCGCGGGAGGCTGTGCCATTGCCGATCGCAACGAGTTCGATTTTGTGTCGGCGCGCGAGGGTCGCCAACACTGCGAGCGTGCCGGCACGATCACGACGCGGCTCGAAGGGGTAGACGGTTGCGGTTTCAACGACCTTACCGGTGTGATCAATCGCCGCCACTTTGACGCCCGTACGAATGCCCGGGTCTAAACCTAAAACAGCTTTCGGGCCTGCGGGTGCGGCTAAGAGCAGATCTTTTAAGTTGGCTGCAAACACGCGAATTGCCTCGGTCTCGGCGCTTTCACGCAGGCGCGTGATCATTTCAGATTCAAACATGGTCAAGAGTTTGACGCGCCAGGTCCAGCGTGCGACATCGGCTAACCATTTGGCGCGAGCAGTCGGGGCGGCTGCGAACAAATCTTTGCCAAGCTTCAAAAAATTAGCGACGCGTTCAACGCAAGGGTGCGGGATCAGAACGTCTTGGCTCGCCTCAAGACCAATGCGTAATTCTAGGGCACCTTGTTGACGGCCACGCAACATTGCCAAGATGCGATGTGAAGGCAAGGTGCGCAAAGGTTCGTTGAAATCAAACCAGTCTCTGAAGTTTGCGCCGTCGGCTTCTTTGCCGTCGGCGACCTTTGAATACAGATAT
>CALCPT010000282.1 GCA_937897265.1 uncultured Alcaligenaceae bacterium | reverse complement strand
CAAGAGAAAAGCGCTTTTGGCCGACGTATTTTGTGTGCAAATAGCGCTCGAGGCCTTCGGCCTCTGTGAGTTGCTGCAACAAGTTACGTTTAGCCTCAGGCGACACAGGCGGCGCTGACAAGGTTGACTCAAGGCGCTCTTGAACCCAACGTTTGACCGCAGGGTCAGACGCGTGCATAAACTCGGCGCCAACTGAGCGGCAGTACGTATCACGCAACGCTTTGAGAATATCGCGCAAAGTCATCGTGCTTGCGCTAGAAAAATAAGTATTAGCTGCTGAAAAAACCTGATCGAGGTCGGCTTCGTTTAAGCCATAAAACGCTGGGTCTAATTCGGGGATAGCAGGGCGATCGGTACGCTTCAGCGGATCGAGATCAGCCCATCTTGAACCAAGTGAGCGATACGCGGCAATCAAAGACTGCACGTGCACTTGCTTGGTTGCAACGGCTAGATCAGATTCTTTTGCACGCTGTGCAAAGCCATTGGTTTTAGCGCGAATTGCAAACGATTCAACGATCGGGGCATGAGCCTGATCACGAGTTGCTGCCTGACCATCGGTCGCAGGCATATGCTGCAATTGGTCGAAATAGGTTCGCCAGTTATCTGGTACCGAGCCAGGGTTGTCGAGATAAGCCTCATAAAGCTCTTCGACGTAAGGGGCGTTGCCCCCAAAAAGATAGGAGTTCTGTAGAGATTCGAGTTCTGATGACATTTGACGCTTCACCTTGTCGGGTGCTTCACCCGTTACGATGCAGGAATACCTTCCGTTTACTCGGCCAAACCGATTTGCGGATAGCGGGCAGAAGGCGGTTGTTTTGAGCCTTAAAGTCCGGCGAGGAAGTATAACCCGAGGGTCTGAATAAACCCATGATTTTTATACTAATCGCCTTTTATATTTGAAGGTCGTGGGTGCGAGCGTTGTACGAACGAAACAGGACTCAGGCATGGCCGGTACGATCAGGCATAAAAAAACGACCCGCAGGTCGTTTTTTTATCAACTCGGCACCCGATACTTATTTACGCTTAGGAACAGAGCGTGAAGTCGCACCCTGGTACAACTGACGTGGACGGCCGATTTTGTACTCAGGATCCGAAATCATCTCGTTCCATTGTGCAATCCAGCCCACAGTGCGCGCGAGAGCAAATATCGCGGTAAATAACGCGGTAGGCACACCGATCGCACGCTGCACAATACCCGAGTAGAAATCAACGTTTGGATAGAGTTTGCGCTCAACAAAATACGGATCTTCGAGCGCAATACGCTCGACTTCCATTGCAAGTTTGAACAGAGGATCATTTTCGAGACCCAAGGCAGCCAACACTTCTTTACAAGTTTGTTGCATCAATTTGGCGCGTGGGTCGTAGTTTTTGTAAACACGGTGACCAAAGCCCATCAAACGAACGCCTGAGTTCTTGTCTTTGACTTGCTCCATGAATTCGCCAACCTTGGCCATCCCGCCCTTGGCTTGCAAGTCTTCGAGCATTTGCAGGCAAGCTTCGTTGGCGCCGCCGTGGGCAGGGCCCCACAAGCAAGCCACACCTGCCGCAATAGCAGCAAAGGGGTTCGTGCCAGACGAGCCGCACAAACGCACCGTTGACGTTGAAGCATTTTGCTCGTGATCAGCGTGCAAGATAAAAATACGATCAAGGGCACGCTCAACAACTGGATTGACGACGTACTCTTCGCAGGGTGTTGCAAACATCATACGCAAGAAGTTGCCGGTATACGACAAGTTGTTTTGCGGGTAAATGTAAGGCTGGCCCTGTGAGTATTTATAGGCCATCGCAACCAACGTAGGCATCTTAGCGATCAAACGAATCGCAGCCACGTGACGATGATGCGGGTTAGTGATGTCGTTAGAGTCGTGATAGAAAGCCGACATGGCGCCGACCAAACCAGTCAACACGGCCATCGGATGCGCATCGCGGCGAAAGCCTCGCAAGAAAAATTGCATCTGCTCGTTGACCATCGTGTGGTTCGTCACCAACGAGTCAAAGTCAAGCTTTTGCTTAGCGTCGGGCAATTCACCATTCAGGATCAGATAGCTGATATCCATGAAGTCGCAGTTAACTGCTAACTCTTCAATTGGATAACCGCGATACAACAACTCGCCTTTATCGCCATCAATGTAAGTGATGTCTGACGTGCACGAAGCCGTCGACAAAAAACCTGGGTCATACGTAAACATGCCGGTTTGGCCGTACAGCTTACGGATATCAATCACCTGCGGGCCGACTGTGCCGTCGTAGACCGGAAAATCAAACGTGGGGCCTCCGTCAGAGAACGAGAGCGTGGCTTTTTTGTCAGATAGTTTCATGAGTTGTTCCTTCTATAATTTTTTTTGACGCAAGTTCATAACGCGCGAATATTGGCGAGCACCGCATGCACAGCTGGGCGATCTAGCGCCCCCACTGGCTCGATCCGAGATAAAAGCAAGTCTAACAGTTCATTGTCCCCGAGTTCAAACAACTGGGTGAGCGCTGAGACATCCACATCAGTCAGGGCTGACTCGTAAGTGTCTAGATACTTCGTCAGCATCAGATCATTTTCGAGCAGGCCGCGCCGGGCGCGCCAACGCAGCCTCGTGCGGTCCATGTCAGAGAGTTGGCTCATGCGCGAAGCACCCTTCTACACCGTACGACGCACAAGCATTTCTTTGATCTTGCCGATCGCCTGGGTAGGATTCAATCCTTTGGGGCAAACGTCAACACAATTCATGATGGTGTGGCAGCGGAACAAGCGGTAAGGATCTTCGAGGTTATCGAGACGCTCGGCAGTCGCCTGATCACGAGTATCCGCGATAAAACGATACGCCTGCAGCAGACCAGCTGGGCCGACGAACTTGTCCGGATTCCACCAGAAAGACGGACACGATGTTGAACAGCAGGCGCACAAAATGCACTCGTACAGACCATTGAGCTCGTCGCGTGCCTCGGGGGTTTGCAAGCGCTCTTTTTCTGGTGGTGGTGCATCGTTGATCAGGTACGGCTTGATCGAGTGATACTGGTTAAAGAAGTGCGTCATATCAACGATCAGATCGCGAATCACGGGCAAACCAGGCAAGGGGCGCAACACGACCGGCTCGGTCAATTCGAGCATGTTGGTGGTGCAAGCCAAACCGTTTTTGCCATTGATGTTCATCGCATCCGAGCCGCACACACCTTCACGGCACGAACGACGCAACGCCAAACTGTCATCAACGTCCATCTTGATGCGGATCAGGGCATCCAACAACATCTTATCGGTTGGTTGCAGCTCGACTTCGAGCTTTTGCATGTAAGGGCGCTCGTCCTTATCAGGATCGTAGCGGTAGATTTCAAATTTCACGATACGCTTTGTGCTCATGATAGGTATCCAGGTAACTTGTCTTAGAAGGTGCGCGACTTGGGCGGGAAGCTTTCGACGGTGAGTGGCTGCATTTGCACAGGCTTGTAATCGAGGCGATTGCCCTCTGAGTACCACAAGGTGTGCTTGATCCAGTTGTCATCGTCGCGTGTCGGATGATCGTCAAGCGCATGGGCGCCACGACTTTCGGTACGCGCTGCCGCAGAATGAATCGTTGAACGCGCAACCTCAATCATGTTGCTCAGTTCGAGTGCTTCAATACGCGCAGTGTTAAACACTTTTGACTTGTCAGTAAACGCGATATTGTCGACTTTCTCGGCCAGTGCATCGATTTTTTTCACGCCTTCTTTCAGTGAAGACAACGTGCGGAATACGCCGCAGTGCTGCTGCATCGCGTTACGAATTTCGTTGCCCACCACTTGAGTTTTTTCGCCTTTGGTGCGGGTTTCGAGTTTGTTGACACGATCCAGCGAGAAATCGACTGACTCTTGTGGCAAGGGTTGATGCGCATGCTGCCGCTCAGGATGCGCGGCAACGATGTGGTTGCCTGCAGCCCGACCAAACACGATCAAATCTAGCAGCGAGTTGGTCCCTAAACGGTTAGCGCCGTGCACCGAGGTGGCTGAGCACTCGCCGATGGCGTACAAACCGTTGACGATCTGCGTTTGCTTGCCGTCCCACGTCGTGACCTGCCCATTGTAATTACAAGGGATGCCACCCATTTGGTAGTGAATCGTTGGCACCACTGGAATTGGCTCTTTGGTCGCATCAACGTTGGCAAACTTGTGTCCGATCTCAAGAATCGAAGGCAAGCGCTTGCTAATGACGTCAGCGCCGAGGTGATCAAGCTTGAGGTGCACATAGGCGCCATCTGGGCCACAACCACGACCTTCTTTAATTTCTTGATCCATACAGCGGGAAATAAAGTCACGCGGTGCCAAGTCTTTCAGCGTTGGAGCGTAGCGCTCCATGAAACGCTCGCCGTCTTTGTTCAGCAAAATACCGCCCTCGCCGCGCACACCCTCGGTGATGAGCACGCCAGCGCCAGCCACACCGGTTGGATGAAACTGCCAGAACTCCATATCCATCATTGGGATGCCAGCACGTGCAGCCATACCCATACCGTCGCCAGTATTGATAAACGCGTTGGTCGAGGCCGCCCAAATACGCCCTGCACCACCCGTAGCGATGACAGTGGTCTTGGCTTCAAAAATGTAAATCTCGCCAGTTTCCATTTCGAGCGCAACGACACCCAACACGTCACCAGAAGCATCACGAATCAAATCAATCGCCATCCATTCAACGAAGAAATGGGTGCGTGCACGGACGTTGCGCTGGTACAGTGTATGCAGCAATGCATGACCAGTACGATCCG
>CALCPT010000281.1 GCA_937897265.1 uncultured Alcaligenaceae bacterium | reverse complement strand
TGAAAGTATGAGGGTGATATCCGAATAGGTCAGGTGCTGAGTGTTCGATGTTTAGTGTTTAACGCTTAGTGCTCAAGCACCCAAGTATCTTTCGTGCCGCCGCCTTGTGACGAGTTCACCACTAACGAGCCTTCTTTTAATGCCACGCGAGTCAGGCCGCCCGGCACCATCCGCACATGCTGACCCGATAGCACAAAGGGTCGAAGGTCAATGTGGCGCGGCGCAATCCCAGCATCAACGTAGGTTGGGCAGGTTGATAGGGCGAGCGTGGGCTGAGCGATGTAATTGCTTGGATTCGCCAACACACGCGCCTTAAAGTCGTCAATTTCGGCGCGTGTTGAAGCGGGCCCGACCAGCATGCCATAACCGCCCGCGCCATGCACTTCTTTGACAACGAGCTCGTGCATGTTTTGCACCACGTGATCAAGCTCGTCGGGCTTACGGCACATGAAGGTGGGTACGTTCGCAATGAGCGGCTCTTCACTCAGATAAAAACGAATCATGTCTGGAACGAACGGATAAATTGACTTGTCATCTGCGACCCCGGTGCCGATGGCGTTGCAAATCGCCACGTTGCCTGCGCGATAGGCGCGCAGCAAGCCATCTGCACCTAGTGTTGAATCTTTACGAAAGACTTCAGGATCAAGAAAATCGTCATCGACTCTGCGATAGATGACATCGACACGACGCGGCCCTTGGGTGGTACGCATGAAGACAGTGTCGTCCTGCACAAAAAGATCTTGTCCTTCGACCAGCTCGACGCCCATTTGTTGAGCGAGAAAGGCGTGTTCAAAATAAGCTGAGTTGTACATGCCAGGCGTAAGCACCACAACGTTTGGTTCAGAGACACCGGTAGGACCCGAATTGCGCAGCGTGTCGAGTAAAAGATCTGGATAGTGCGCCACTGGCTCGACGCGATGCTTCGCGAACAGCTCAGGAAACAAGCGCATCATCATTTTGCGATTTTCCAGCATATACGAGACGCCCGAGGGCACCCGCAAATTGTCTTCAAGCACAAACAGCTCGCCGGTTTGTGCGCCGTGATTGGCGCGCACAATATCAATGCCGGCGATATGCGCATAGGTGTTATTCGGTACGCGTACGCCTTGCATCTGAGGTCGATACTGAGCGTTATTGAGCACTTGCTCAGCTGGGATCAGCCCCGCTTTCAAAATGTGTTGCTCGTGATACACGTCGTGCAAAAACATATTGAGCGCCTGCACCCGTTGCTTTAAACCGCGCTCAAGCTTAGACCACTCTGTAGCCGGAAAAATGCGCGGCACAATGTCAAAGGGGATCGTGCGTTCGGTGCCATCGCTATCACCATAGACAGCAAAGGTGATTCCGACTCGTCTGAAAATGAGTTCGGCTTCGTCGCGACGCGTTTGTAGCAGGTGCTCGGGTTGTTGGGCTAACCATTGGGCAAAGCCGCGGTAGTGCGCACGCGCGCTTTGACTGGGGCACGCCTCCGCCGCTGGCCGCGCACCGCTGGTATCTACCATTTCGTCAAACGCTAATGGTCGCGCTAGTTGCTGCATGGGTCCGCCTTTGACCAGATCTGACTGCCAAGATGTGTGGGCAACATGCGCCACCATAGAGTTATGGTTC
>CALCPT010000280.1 GCA_937897265.1 uncultured Alcaligenaceae bacterium | reverse complement strand
ACACGACGCTCTTCCGATCTAGGGTTGGCCGTGTTTTGGCCGTTTGCCAGCAACTTGGGCGACGTTTCGACCTTCAATCCATTTTGCTTTGCCATATCGGTAATGGTCGAGCCGTCCGCGAAGGAATCTTCAATCTCGGCCGTCATTTCGGTGAGCATTTCTTCGCCACGGGTCTTGGTCAATTCGGTTTCAATTTCGGCACGCGCGGCTGCGAGCGATTTTGCCGCCACCTGGTTAATCGCATCGACGCGAACAACCGCCCAACACAGTTTCCCACGCGCAGGTTTTGCTACGGTGCCCTTGGCGGCTGCAAAGACTGCATCTGCAATTGCGGGAGACGCGGTTCCGGAAAGGTTCGCCTTGGCAACGTTATTCATTGTCGTTACGGCCAAGCCCAAGCCATTGGCTACTTCGGCAAGCGATTTGCCTGCGGTCACTTGCGCAACGACCGATTTGGCGGCGGCTTCTGTGGGAACAATGACCTGGCTGATGTTGCGGGTTTGTGAGGCCGCATATTTCGCTGCATTGGCTTTGTAGTAAGCCTCTAATGCTTCATCGCTGGGTTTGATTTGCGACACAAAGTCAGCAGGTGCAAACCGTGCCACTTGCACTTGGCGTTGTTCGTAAAACGCATTCAAGGTCACATCGGCCAAAGCCACTGGGCTAAAGCTGGTCACACCCACACCCGACATCACTTGGCGAGAGGCCAAGTCAGCACGGACTTGCGCCTCAAACGACTCAGGTGACATGCCTTGCGTGGCGAGCAACTGGCGATAGCGTTCAATGTCCAATGAACCGTCGGCGCGGCGCAACGCCGCAATCGTTGGGTTTTGTTGCAACTCAGCCGCTAAACGGGCATCGCTGGCACCCAAGCGCAACTTGTTCGCTGCGACTTGGAGCAGACGGTCGCGCACCATGCGTTCTAAGGTGCTGTATTTGGCTTCAGGCGTGTCAAACAACTTCACATCCACCGTTGGCATGCTGCTGCGCATGCGCTCGACTTGGCTGCGATGCGCCGCATCCCAATCAGCTTGCGTGATGTCGTGACCATCAACAGTTGCAACCGTTGCGCCGCCTTCGCGGAAACGGTTGTAACCCTCAAGGCCAAATAAAACGAAAGATGGGAAGATCAAAAGGAACAGCAAAAATTGCATGATCCGTGTGTGCTTGCGAACAAAATCAAACATGAAGTGGACTCATCGTGATGTGTGAGAAGCCAAGAAAAAAGGCGAACATCGGAGTTCGCCTTTTTAATGGGTGGTGGGTGCTGACGGGGTCGAACCGCCGACCTACTGCGTGTAAGGCAGCCGCTCTGCCAACTGAGCTAAGCACCCAACCTTAATCAAAAATCAGTTCAGGGCGTCTTTCAGACCTTTGCCTGGACGGAACTTAGGCACCTTAGCGGCCTTGATCTTGATGGCTTCGCCAGTGCGTGGGTTCTTGCCTGTACGTGCAGCGCGAGCAGCAGCTTTGAAAGTGCCAAAGCCGATCAATTGCACGTCGTCTTTTTTGGCAACGGCGTGAGTGATGACGTCGAGGATGGCATTGACAGCGCGGCCAGCGTCGGCCTTGGTCAATTCTGTTTGTGCTGCCACTGCTTCGATCAATTCAGTTTTGTTCATGGTGTTTATTTCCTTGGTGGTAGCAAAATCATTTGCTTCAAAAAATACAAAGCCTGATCATCATAGGCATTAATTTTTCCTTAAGGTATCTGTTTAAACCTGTATATTAGTTACTATTAATTTGATTTACGGTCATTAATGCCATTTTCAAGAATTTATAAACTCTACTTTTCGCCAAATCGCAAGTACATAAGATCTTTAGAGAACCTATTAGGTTATGTTCCTGGAAATTTACGACTGTATCGCATGGCTTTCAGACACCGTTCTGTTGCCGTGGAGGTTAAAAACGGAGCTAAAAACAGTAACGAACGACTTGAATTTTTAGGGGATGCTATATTAGGGTCAGTGGTGGCTGAGTTGTTATTTAAAATGTACCCCTATAAAGACGAAGGTTTTTTAACCGAAATGCGTTCAAAAATAGTGAGCCGTTCAAACCTGAACCAGCTGGCCAAACGTCTCGGCCTTGATGAACATATTGAATTTGATAACAAAGCACTGGGTCACAATAACAAACAAGGCTCTCTCTTAGGTGATACTTTTGAAGCAATGATCGGTGCTGTTTATATGGATAAGGATTATAATTTTACCAGAAATTTTCTTTTAAACCGTATTATTAAACCTCATGTTGACATCCATACCCTCGAACTTACTGAAACAAACTTCAAAAGCAAGCTGATTGAGTGGTGTCAGCGCCATGGAAAAGATATAACTTTTGAAATAATCCCCAATGATAGATCGGAA
>CALCPT010000279.1 GCA_937897265.1 uncultured Alcaligenaceae bacterium | reverse complement strand
TAACGGCCTTGCCGAATCTGGTCCCAGAGCGCTAGGTAATCGCTCGATACTTTTCGACGCACGTAATCCGAAAGCTAAAGATATTGTGAACGTGATTAAAAAACGAGAATGGTATCGGCCGTTTGCAGCAATGATCCTTCAAGAAGATTTGCACGAATATTTTGAAAAAATTGCAAACATTGAAGAATGTCGTTTCATGACTTTGTCGTACTCGACACGCCCAGAGAAGATCAAAGACATTGGCGGCGTGGTTCACGCTGATGGTACGACACGTATACAAACAGTCACTGCACGCGACGGAGTTTGTCACGAAATACTGACTCAATTTAAAGCAGTGACGGGCTGCCCGTTGTTATTAAATACTAGCTTTAATCTTGCCGGCGAGCCTCTGGTTGAAACGCCCGAGGATGCGATGCGAACGCTATTGAACTGCGATTTGGATTTTGTATGGTTCGCAGAGACTGGGCAGCTGTTTAAAAAAGTTAGCGCCAACTAGTCGGGGTTAACACAGGCCCCAGGCGAGGTGCGATGTTATTTTGGTACACGCAATAGTGCCCAGAGCACGTGCCTCGTTTTTCAGATTAAATTCAGTCAAGAATAAGTCCCAACACACACGCGATCTTGACTTTCACGCTAAGCCCTAAGCCCTCTAAAAAGCACCAACCCTAACGTCATCGACTCAATGACAGTTAGGGCTGGAGATTACTGCTTTACGCGAAAGATGGGTAGGCTAATGCCTCCCAAACACTTATCTCATTGCCTGAGTGACCTTAGGCAGATTATGCAAAGCTTCAAGGCGTTCAATTGCCTCATGATGTTTTGGAGACAAGGTGCCGCGGTATTTTTCAGTTCTGGTGTGAGTTTCGATGACAAGTTTTTCAATAGTTTGTTTATCGGCCGGTAATTTCTTTGGCGCGACTTCATAGCCTAATTGAATCAACCAGTGACCCCAACTCTCTCCACTGAAGTACGACCCAACATCCTTGCAACCATTAGGTATCAGTTTGTCGGGGTTTTTCAGAAGATTTGCGTAATAAATTTCACGCTCTGACGGGACTCTATGTTCTTTCACATAGTTCCAGAAGGGCGTTGTCCTTGTTGATTTTGCGTAATGCATGCTGACAAAATCAATGGTTTCTTCGTAGTAGTATTTCATGACATTGTTATACAGCTCAATGTCGCCATCGTTATAACGGTGATCGCGTATACGACCTAACAACAACGCCATGCCTTCCATGATGAGCACAAGACCTGTACTCTCAAGCGGCTCGATAAAGCCCGCAGCCAGACCAATTGAAACGACGTTCTCGTGCCAGAAATTTTCGTTATAGAAAGGCGTCCAGTCGATGACTTTAAGATTTTCTTTTTGGATCCGATTATCCCAGTACTTTACGAAATAATCTTTTGCTTCTTCAATATCGGTAATCGAACGCTTAAAGACTAAGCCAGAACCAATGCGGGTACGAACCGGAATATTC
>CALCPT010000278.1 GCA_937897265.1 uncultured Alcaligenaceae bacterium | reverse complement strand
GCCGCGGCGATGGCCATGCGGACTTAAGCTATGTCTATGCCGCAGCCGAAGAGCTGGCGCGCGCAATTGACCCCGGCACGGTTGTTGTGACGAAGTCCACTGTTCCTGTGGGCACAGGCGACGAGGTTGAGCGCATCATTCGGCAAACCAGCCCTGACCTTGAATTTGCCGTGGTTTCGAACCCCGAATTCCTGCGCGAAGGCGCGGCCATTGGCGACTTCAAACGCCCCGACCGCATTGTCGTGGGCAGCGATGTCGAATGGGCTCGCGATGTCATGCGCGCGATTTATCGCCCGTTGTTCCTGAATGAATCGCCCTTGCTGTTCACCAGCCGCCGTTCGTCGGAGCTGATCAAATATGCGGCAAACGCGTTTCTCGCGACCAAGATTACCTTCATCAACGAAATGGCTGATCTGTGCGAAAAACTGGGTGCCAATGTGCAAGACGTATCGCGTGGAATTGGTTTGGATAACCGCATTGGGCCAAAGTTCCTGCATGCAGGGCCCGGCTATGGCGGCAGCTGCTTTCCCAAAGACACGTTGGCCTTGCTCAAGACCGCACAGGACAAGGGCAAGCGCGCCTTCGGCTGGGACTCTGACATGACCGCCTACGGTCCCAAGGCCCACCTGGCATCCGCCATCATCAACTGGGGTCCGTACTACATCAAGGCCACGCGCGAGGCGCTGGAAGGCAAGTGGACCACGGGCCAGGCCTGGTGGGGCGTGAAGGAAGGCGCCATCGACATCGTGTCGATCAACGAGAAGGTGCCGGCCGAGCTGAAGGAGAAGGTCGAGAAGGTGAAGGCCGGCCTGAAGGACGGCAGCTTCGTCATCTGGAAGGGCCCCATCGTCGGCCAGGACGGCAAGGAAGTGCTGAAGAAGGACGAGGTCGCCGACGACAAGTTCATGGGCGGCATCAACTTCTACGTCAAGGGCGTCGAAGGCAAGGTCCCGACCGGCAAGTGAGCCCCGGCGGCCCGGCCGCCGCCTGTGGCGCGGTTGGCATGATCGCAACGCCCGGACGCCTATCGACTCAGGGCATCCTGCCAAATTGTTGGTCACTTGATATCCCGGGGCCATTGGCCTGGACCGTCGAAGACTGCGCCATGATTTTAGATTCGCTGTTTGACTCACCTCTTCACACAAAGACTCACCGACCGAGCCTGCATCGCTCAGTGGGGCAGCCGATTGTCGGTTTACGTATCGCAGTGGTTGACGAACCAGGGCCTGGTTTTCCCGATGCCGATCCGCCGCTCAGAAAGGGTTTTGAACAAGCCTTAAAGGTCCTTGAGCGACTGGGTGCTCAACTGACCCGCGTTAAATTGCCGATTCCAGCTTCTGAGTGCTTTGCAGCCTCGCGAATGATTGGCCCGGCAGAAACGGCCGCGATTCATGAACGCGAGTTAAAAGAACACGCTGACTTAATGGGTTTTGCCTTACGGGATAAATTGATGGCGGGGTCGCTCGTGCGCGCGGTTGATTATCTTGCGGCACAACGTCTGCGACGGACAGTTGCGACCGGATTAGAGGCCTTGATGCAAGACTATGACGCGTTGGTCACCTTCGGTACCTTGCACCTGCCGCCGCGCTTGGGAGTCGAACCCGAGATGACCGCTTTCACCATCGAGACCATGCTCACACCCTTCAATCTCTCGGGACATCCCGTCATGATGCAGTGCAATGGTTTTCACAAGGGACTGCCGCTCAATTGGCAAATCGTCGGCAATCGTGGCGATGAAGCGACAATTATTCGTGTGGCCTCAGCCTATGAAAATGCGACTGCGTGGCGTAAAAAACGGGCTCAACCATGATGACCAAGTCGCAGACTAAGAAAGTCGAACCCACAATAGACGAAGCAAACGCCTTTGCCCAGCGGCATGGGCTGAGTGGCCTAAAACCAGAGTACATCGCTCGCCTGCGCGAGCTCATCGGGCCCGTCGCGTTCTATGGGCAACAAGTTCGGCGCTCGCCGCAAAAAGAGCATTCACCGGCATTCGAGTTCACAGTTTATAAACCGTAACTAAACAACCACTCCAGGAGCGCAGAAAACATGCAAACGAAAGCTTCACGCAATACCAACATGAGTCGACGGCACATGTTAGGACTGATGGGCGCGACAGCGGCGGCTTCAATGCTTCCCTGGGATCCTCTTAGTGCTCAAACAACCAATGGCGTCTTGCGCGTGCGTTTAGGTGCGGATATTGGAAATTTAGATCCTGCAAAAATATTTTTAATTGAAAATCAAACGGTGGCCGGGCATATTTACAACGGCCTTGTGAAATACGATCAAAAAACAAATAACATCGTCCCGGATCTAGCCGCTAGCTGGGAAGTTTCACCCGACGCAACTGTTTACACCTTCAAGCTCAAATCGGGCGTCAACTTCCACAAGGGCTTTGGTCCGCTGACTTCTGATGATGTGAAATTTTCATTTGATCGCGTCATTGATCCGACTGGTGGTAGCGCATATCGTGGCCAGCTCGCCGCCATCAAGAGTATCGAAACGCCTGATCCATTAACTGTCAGAATCACTCTGACAGCACCAACCGCGGGCTTGTTACATAAGTTGACTGCGTTTAATCAAGGCTGGATCGTATCGCGTAAAGCCGTCACCGAGATCGGAGACAAGTACTCGATGCAGCCCGTGGGCACGGGCCCCTTCGTGTTTGATAAGTGGACACCTGGGAATGAAGCGCGCGTCATCGCAAATAAGGCCTACTTTGAAGGTCCACCTGGCGTAAACGAAGTCATCTTTAAAGTGATTAAGGACGAAACTGCTGCAGCAATTGCCGTCGAGAACCGAGAAATTGATATCTTCTTTGCCTTACAGCAGCCAGATATGATTGCACGAATGCGCAAAGCAAAAGGGGTCGTTGTTTTCGAACGCCCCGCCAATCACACGATTAATTTAGTTCTGAATACAACCATCAAGCCGTTGAATGATGTCCGAGTCCGTCGAGCAATGACTCACGCGATTAATCGAAAAGCTCTTATCGATGGCTATTTCAAAGGCACCAAAAACGAAGCGAGCACGGTATTGACGCCGTCCTTTGTTGAATATTCAGATGACGTCATGAAGTATCCC
>CALCPT010000277.1 GCA_937897265.1 uncultured Alcaligenaceae bacterium | reverse complement strand
CCGCAGCGCCGGCTTCAATTGCTTGTGGCACTTGGTCTAAGCGTTGCACTTGGCAAATCAGCTGAGCACCCGCTTCAGCAATATGAACCGCGTAAGGGCGAGGGTCACCAAAAGACAGCATGATGGCGACCTTGATTGAGCCCGATGGCGTGCGCAATATTGGCGAGATCTTAAACAAGAACGCTACGTTACAAGGCTTTAGAGTCACAAGCTATCCTGAACACCGAGTGCAAGCACAGCAAGACATCAAAGCACTGCTGCGTAGTGGCGCCTTGCAACCAACCGAAACGTTTGTTGAAGGGCTTGACGCCGCCCCTCAGGCATTTGTGGATTTATTTAAAGGCGCAAATCTTGGGAAGCTAGTTGTGCGGGTTTGATTTCAAGTGCTCTGAATCAATTTTCTTTAGGAATCTTTGCTTCACCCACGACCTTCGTCCATTTGGTGATTTCTGCCTGTGCAAAGTCAGCAAACTGTTTAGAGGTACCACCCACGGCATCGACACCTAGCTGCGCTAGCCTTTCTTTGACCTCTGGCGTGTTGGCAATTTTCGAAACTTCAGTCGACCACTTCGACACAATCTCTGGTGGCAGACCGGCTGGCCCCATAAAACCAAGCCATGAAAACGCTGTAAACCCTGGATACTTTTCTACCATTGCAGGCATATTGGGCATCGACTCTAGTCGCTTAGGGCCAAAGCTTACGAGGGGCTTGATCGACCCAGCCTTAATATGCTGCGATTGGATAAAAAGAGTGTCGATCGCATACGAGACCTCCCCACTCACCACAGCCATTGTTGAGGCAGCACTACCTTTATAAGGAACATGTGTGACGTCAATGCCAGCAGACACTTTAAAGTACTCACCCGACAAATGCCCCATCGTGCCGTTACCAAACGATGAGTAATTTAGCTTGCCAGGATTTTTCTTGGCATAAGCAATCAGTTCATCTAGTGAATTCACAGGCAGCGAGGGATGTACCGAGAGCACAAGCTGCAAGATGCCCATCTGACTTATGAACGTAAAGTCCTTCATCGTGTCGTACGGCAATTTGTTATAGAGCGCAGGATTGGTTCCAACGCTGGTGGTACCGACTGTGATGGTGTAACCATCAGGCGCCGCGCGGGCGCCGTAGCTCATTCCAATCGTTGTGCCGCCACCTGGGCGGTTGTCGATAATGATAGGAACCTTCCAAGCTTCGGCCAATTTGACCGTAAAAATCCGAGCGATCGGGTCCGTTGCACCACCCGGTGGGTATGGCA
The DNA here is from genome assembly GCA_937897265.1 of uncultured Alcaligenaceae bacterium. Lineage (GTDB taxonomy): Bacteria > Pseudomonadota > Gammaproteobacteria > Burkholderiales > Burkholderiaceae_B > Zwartia. The sequence continues at coordinate 1,132 of CALCPT010000277.1, read as the reverse complement.
CGACCACCGTGATTGGGCGGTTTGGATAAGGCTGCGCTTGGACAGCCGCGCTCAGCGCAATCGCCGCCGACACACCGAGCGCCAAAGAGCTTAGCCATCGAATACAAATTCTGCTGTTTAATCGCATTTTATTGTTCCTTGTTCTTGCCACCACTGGCCCACCTTAAACAAACTACTCCGTCTTCGGAATACGCTCTGCTACCTTTTTCCATTTTTTTAAATCTGAAGCAATGAGTTGCGCGAGCTCAGTAGGCGACGAAGGCGTCACGTCCATGCCAGCAATTGCCATTCGGGCTTTAAAGGCGTCAGTGGCCAGCACTTTTGCCACTTCAGTGTTGAGCCTTTTAATAATAGGATCCGGAGTACCAGCAGGCGCTAACAATGCAAACCATGAAGCCACGTTAAAGCGTTCAAAGCCAACCTGGCCAAAAGTCGGCACATTGGGTAAGGCCGAGTTGGTCTGACTTGAGGGAACACCGACCCCGAGCACTTTACCTTCGCGAACTGAGGCTGCCGCCACCGCAATCGAAATCACAGCCGCCGGTGTACTGCCGCCAATGACGTCAATAATAAACTTGCCACTACCCGAGCCACCGTAGGGGATGTGCACCCAGTCTAAACCTCCTTCTAGACGAAGCTGCTCGCCGAGCATGTGAGCGGTGCTACCGACGCCGGGAGAAGCATAAGACAGCTTGCCAGGGTTAGCTTTTGAATACTCGACAAGCTCTTTAATATTTTTGACGGGAATCGAGGGATTCACGACAACGACAAACGCCACATCTGTGAGTTTCGAAATCGGTGCAAAATCTTTGCTTGCATTGAAGCTGACATTCTTTTGAATAAAAGGAGTAATCGTCAAGGTGCCATCAAAACCCAGTAAAAGCGTGTGTCCGTCGGGCTTAGCACGCGCCACTTCAGTCGTACCAATGACGCCGGTTGCACCTGCTTTATTTTCGATTTGAAACGACTGGCCAAATTCTTTAGCTAAGCCTTCGCCTAATACGCGTGCCAACATATCTGCCGACCCACCCGGACCAAAGGGAACAATGATTTTGACCGGACGTGCGGGATAGGTCTCGACTTGAGCAACAACAAGCCCTGAGGAACACAGACAAACAAGCGCTTGCACAGC
>CALCPT010000276.1 GCA_937897265.1 uncultured Alcaligenaceae bacterium | reverse complement strand
ACAAGGAGGAAACTCGCTATCAACTGGTATAGGGGGTTTAGGAGGTAAGGTAAGAGCAGTAGTGTCTGTAACACCTGGAGAAATATTGTTGTTAATGGTTGGAGCTCAACCTACTTCAAGAGTAGCAGTTTATGGAAATGGAGGAAATGGAGGAAATGGACAAATAATTATTACCTGCAACCCAACAATCACAGCATTGAGCGGCGGTCTGCGCGACCCATTCACTCGCGTCATCCCAACACCTCGCGCGCAATCAACATGCGTTGAATCTCTGAAGATCCTTCACCAACGCGGTAATGACGGATATCGCGGTAGAAGCGCTCGACTGGCACTCCTCTAACCAAACCCGCACCCCCATGGATTTGAACCGCACGGTCAGCGACTCGCCCTACCATTTCAGAGGCCGCAAGTTTGCACATACTGGCTGCCGCGCCGACATTCTCGCCGGCTTCAATCCGACGTAAAGTCTCATAGGTTAACGCGCGGGCTTGCGCCAGTTCGGTGGCAGAATCGGCCAACATCCATTGAATCGCCTGACGCTCGGCCAAGGGTTTACCAAAGGTGTGGCGCTCACGTGCGTACGAAGCCGACATCTCGAGCAAGCGGTCTGCCGCGCCGATGCACGAACAAGCAATCCCCATGCGACCACTCACCAGCGAGCTCATCGCGATTTTAAAACCTTGCCCCACTTCACCCAATACCGCCGTGTTTGGAATCTCGCAGTCCTCAAATGTCAACTCGCAAATCTTAATTGGATCTGAACCGATGGTCGTATCGACTCGCGTGATCGTTAAACCGGGTGTTCCTTTATCCACCAAAAAGGCTGAAATCCCACCGCGAGACCGCTTCTCAGGATCGTTGACTGCCATCACCAGCAAGACATCGGCCTGGTGTGCGCCGCTAATGTAGTGTTTACGACCATTTAAGCGCCAGCCGGTGAGCGTTTTTTCTGCCTTAGTAGAAATTGCTTGTGCGTCCGACCCAGCACCCGGCTCGGTCAACGCAAAGGAGGCTAATAGACGCCCAGTGCACAAACCGTTCAGATACTGCTCTTGCTGGGCCGGGGTTCCAAACTTTGCGATCGCAATCGGATTTAAACCACTGGTCGCATCCAGCATCAAGGTAAAAATTCGATGCGATCGACTAAATTCCTCAAGCGCCAAACAGTAGGTTGAAAGATCTACGTCGCCACCACCGAACTGCGCTGGCATACGCATACCAAGATAGCCCTGCGCGCGCAAGACATCCCAAGCACTGGTTGGCACCTCGCCGGTCTGATCAATTTCAAGAGCAAGAGGTTCAAGGACCTCTGTCGTAAACCGACGTAAGGCGGCACGAAGTTCTGAAAGTTCTGGCGTGATCTCTAGTTGCATGATCGTCTCTCTTATATTCTTCTAGACCAATTAGTCACGCTTGTGAGCAGCCTCGGCAACTTCAGCAGCAGCAATTAATTGTTGTCGAATCTCGCGATTCATCCATTGTTTATTTATTGCAAAGCCATAAGACGGAATCTGTGCAAGCGCGCTCGCACGTTCGGCGCACAGGGCAGACAACTCTGTCAGTGGTACCGCTTGATCGACCAAACCACTGCTCACACATTGTGCAGCGCCTAACCGATCACCGAGTTGCACTAGTCGATGACAGACTGAGCGATTTGCACGCGCAAGTACAATCGCTGCTCCGATCGGAGTTGGCATATCAAATTTCACTTCTGGCAATGAGACCCAAGTGTGATCTGCAATCAGCACCTCATCGCACAGCGCCGCAAGCATTAATCCTGCCCCGACTGCCGGTGCCTGAACCGCAGCGATCACTGGCTTAGGAAAATCGATGAGCTCAAGAAAACAGCGCATCAGCAAACTTAATCGCTGATGTGCTGCGTCCACAGGCTTCAAATCCGAAAACTCTTTTAAATCAGCACCCGAGCAAAAGGCACGCGTGCCTTCGCCGGTGATCACCACAACTTTCACGTCCTCTTGTGCAGACGCTTTCGCTAACGCCTGATGCATCGTCTCGTAGATTTCAGCGTTTAACGCATTAGCCGCTGTCGCACGATCAAGCGAGAGAGTCAGTACCGTATTGTCTAGATTTATCTTTAACATTAGAGAATCACCAATGCGTCGACGACTCGAACACCTTGCCCAAGTTCCAACACACATAAAGGATTGATATCAATTTCCGCGATTTTGTCAGCGCAATCTGCCGCCAGCCAAGACACGCGTTCAATACAGTCAACCAAAGCCTCAATATCCGCGGCAGCCTGCCCGCGTACGCCCCGCAATAACTTCATCGCATGTAGCTCATTCAACGCTTCTAAAATATTCTGGCGCGACAGCGGCGCTAACCGAAACACCAAGTCTTTTAAGACTTCGACATAGATACCACCAAGGCCAAACGTCATGACAGCCCCAAAGGTTGGATCTCGCATCATGCCAACGAACATTTCGTGCGACTGCCCCACCATCTCTTGAACGAGCACGCCTTCAATTGTTGCATCAGCGCGGTAGTTCAGCGCGGCAGCCACGATTTCGCCATAGGCTTGCGCAACCGACTCTGCACTATTCAGATTTAAACGAATAGCCTGCGCTTCGGTCTTGTGCAAAATATCAGGCGACACAATCTTTAACGCGACCGGACTTTTAATCTTCGACCAATGCGTCACCGCCATCTCTTTCGACGTGGCCAAATACTCTTGGGTCACCCGTACGCCATAGCAGCTGAGCAAACGCTTGGCCGCTTGTTCTGTCATTGGCCCGTTTTGTTGCTCGAGCAATAACCGCGCGGCATCACGGTCGATACCTGTGGGGCGACTGGGCATTAAACGCACGCGATTTGCGCGAAACTCCGAGTATTGCATCGCACGTCGCACAGCTTTCAGGCAAGGTGACGCGTCTGAATACACCGCATGACCCTGAGCCACTAATGCCTGATGTGTCAACGCAGGATCATTCGAGGTGCAACCGGTCCAGAGTAGCGCCACAGGTTTAGTGCTGCGAGCAGACACCTCTGCCACGCTGCGCACGTCTTCGGCACTCGCAATTGTCATCACCGGAATCAAGACATCAACGGCTGGATCTTGCAAGATAATCTCGGTGGCTCGCGCGTAAGCTCCGGGTTGACCGATCGCAGCTGCAGTGAGATCCGTCGGATTTGCTGTAGCACCAAAGCCCGGCAGCAGCTGTGCGAGTTGCTCGCAAGTGTCTGTTTGGTACTGAGGCCACTCAATGTCAAGCGCAGCGCCCAAATCAGCCACCATAACAAGATTGCCACCAGATATTGAAGTTGCCGCCGCACCACGTCCTTTAAAAGACTTTTGTTGCCGCAAAAGCATCGCCGTCTCGTAGAGTTCGTTGCAGTCATCCACACGAACGATCCCTAGCTGACGCAAGGCAGCATC
>CALCPT010000275.1 GCA_937897265.1 uncultured Alcaligenaceae bacterium | reverse complement strand
CAATCAGGCGGGCGAAGACAACCGCAACGTCGCGCGCATGTCGGCGCTGCTGGCGGGGCTGCCGGTTGGCGTCACCGGCACCACGATCAACCGGCTTTGCGGGTCGGGCATGGATGCGGTGCTGGTCGCCGCGCGTCAGATCAAGGCGGGCGAGGCTGAATTGATGATCGCAGGCGGCGTCGAAAGCATGAGCCGCGCCCCCTTCGTGATGCCCAAAGCCGACACCGCCTTTTCCCGCAACGCCGAAATTTATGATACCACCATCGGCTGGCGCTTCGTCAATCCGCTGATGAAGGCGCAATACGGCGTCGAATCCATGCCCGAAACCGGTGAAAACGTCGCCGAAGATTTCGCCATCAGCCGCGCCGACCAAGACGCCTTTGCGCTGCGCTCGCAGGCCAAAGCCGCAGCGGCACAGCAAAACGGTCGCTTGGCGCGCGAAATCACCGCCGTCACCATCCCGCAACGCAAGGGCGATGCGGTTGTGGTTGGCCAAGACGAACACCCGCGCGCCACCACCATCGAAGCTTTGGCCAAACTGGGCACGCCGTTCCGCAAAGGCGGCAGCGTGACGGCGGGCAATGCTTCGGGCGTCAACGACGGTGCTGTGGCGATGTTGCTGGCCAACGAAGCCGCAGCCAAGCGCCATGGCTTAACTCCGCGTGCCCGAGTGGTTGCGATGGCCACCGCAGGCGTTGAGCCGCGCATTATGGGTATTGGACCAGCACCCGCTACGCAGAAGGTGTTGGCGTTGGCTGGGCTGACCATTGATCAGATGGATGTGATCGAATTGAACGAGGCCTTCGCGGCGCAAGGCCTCGCGGTCACGCGCATGCTTGGTCTCGCTGACAACGATCCACGCGTTAACCCAAATGGTGGAGCGATTGCTCTGGGGCATCCACTAGGTGCGAGCGGCGCTCGGTTGGTGATGACAGCCGTACATCAACTGCAGGCAACTGGCGGGCGCTATGCTTTGTGCACCATGTGCATTGGTGTGGGGCAAGGCATTGCCATGATCGTTGAGCGCGTTTAGTACCGCGTCAAGACGTGCTGCTCGCGCTCGCGCCTAAGCGTGCGGCTCGAGCAGCCTGTGTTTGTTCGTTGGTTGGGGTGGTTTTATTCTCGCGCCTGAGCGATAACACCCGTTGAAGAACAGAATTTCTTACTGGATGCCGGTGATCTTTTTGCCAGCGGTAATGCCGCGCTTGGCAAACCAGCCTTGTTCCATCTCGAGGGTGTAGCGCACAGGTGCCGTCGAGCAATGCGAGTTTTCTGTCATGGGCGCCATGTCGGCGATGTTTGTGATGGTGCCGTCATCCAGAATAAATGCGATCGATAGCGGCAAGAGTGTGTTGCGCATCCAAAAGCACTGCACGTTGGCTTGGTCAAAGACAAAGAGCATGCCGTGGTTGGGTGCGAGCTCTTTGCGAAACATCAAGCCCCGAGAGCGGCTCGCGTCTGTAGCGGCAACTTCGGCTTGAATTCTGTGCATGCCAGCCGTTAGTGTTTTAACAGGCAGGGTTGGGCCAGCGGGGGCGGACTGAGATACTGCCGCCGGAAGGTAAGCTAGCGAGCTAGCCGCAAAAACAAACAGCGCAGCCGCACGGCTGCGCTGCTTCAAACGCAGGAGCATTTTTCGCATCTTTACTATCCAAGGGGTTATTCACCCCGATAGTTTAAGCCGCGGTTATATTTGTTGCTTGTTTGCCCTTTGGGCCCTGAGTCACTTGAAACGCCACTTTTTGGCCTTCTTTCAGGGTTTTAAAGCCGTTCATCTCAATGGCTGAAAAATGAGCAAAAAGATCTTCGCCGCCGTCGTCTGGTGTGACAAAGCCGAAGCCTTTTGCATCGTTAAACCATTTAACTGTACCAGTGACCTTAGGGCCGTTGTTTGTAGCTGAATCCGACATTCCGCCTGCCTCTTTATGCAATGTATAAACTGAACCGAAGAACTATGACTTTTTGACTTATCATCATGATTCTTTCGGCGTTTCTATACCCAAAGATTCTTGAGTATGGCGAGATATTGAGCAGATTTGCGCAAGCCGTCAAGCCTTCAAGCCCAAACCAAGGGTAATACAGGATACGAAAGTGCCTTAGATGTCACAAAAATGAACGTTTTAGCCAGGATGTTGCTCTCTGATTATGTCGACTCGTACTTCGCTGCCCCCAGATCTCGTTGTTGAGAAGCTCACCGCAAAAACGGCGCCGCCGCCCATGTTTAAGGTGATTCTGCTCAATGACGATTACACCCCTATGGAATTCGTGGTTCACATACTCGAAAAGTTCTTCGGTAAGTCCTCAGAGGATGCATTTCGAGTCATGTTGCAAGTCCACCACGAGGGCAAGGGTGTGTGTGGTGTTTACCCTCACGATATCGCCTCTAGTCGGGTGGCTCAGGTTGCTCAGTATGCGCGCGCTCGACAGCACCCACTGCAGTGCGTACTCGAACCCGCAGATGACGCTTGAGATCTGCGTAAACATGAGCAAAAAAAATACAGTTTGAAAAGGTTTTTCACTAGTTGTAACGCTTACGCCGCGGAAAGCATAGAATATGAATCAACGGTGTCACTGACGGAAGAAGGACGGAGGAATTGTGATTTCGCAAGAGCTTGAAGTTAGCCTGCATATGGCGTTTGTCGAGGCACGTTCAGCTCGCCACGAATTTATTACGGTTGAACACCTATTGCTGTCGCTGCTCGATAACGCAGCGGCCATCGAAGTGCTCAAAGCCTGTGTGGCCAATCTTGACGAACTGCGCAGCCACTTGCGCAAGTTTGTGACTGACAACACGCCTGTGATCCCAGCGGGTACCGAGGTTGATACACAGCCGACTCTTGGCTTTCAGCGCGTGATTCAGCGCGCGATTATGCATGTGTCTGCGGGTGGGGCCTCTAAGAAACCAGTCACAGGCGCCAATGTACTCGTCGCGATCTTTGGCGAAAAAGAATCGCACGCTGTGTATTACCTGCAGCAGCAAGGTATTTCGCGTTTAGACGTTGTGAACTATCTGTCGCACGGTATCAGTAAAGCGTCTGCCGAAGCACCTACCCCGAAAGAGCAACCGGGCAATGGCGAAGAGCAGGGCGCTGAGGCACGTCAGTCACCGCTCGATCTGTATGCACAAGACTTGAATGCGGCAGCCAACGCAGGGCGTATCGATCCCTTGATCGGGCGCGAACACGAAGTTGAACGCGTGATTCAAACTCTCTGCCGTCGTCGTAAAAACAATCCGCTTTTAGTGGGTGAAGCTGGTGTCGGTAAGACTGCGATTGCTGAAGGCCTGGCTTATCGCATTACGCGCGGCGAGGTGCCCGAGGTTTTGCAAGACGCTCAGGTGTTTTCGTTAGATATGGGCGCACTCTTGGCCGGAACCAAATACCGCGGTGATTTTGAACAACGCCTCAAAGGCGTGCTCAAGCAGTTGCGTAACAACCCTCAGGCGATTTTGTTTATCGATGAAATCCATACCTTGATTGGTGCGGGCTCAGCCTCAGGCGGTACGCTAGATGCGTCTAACTTGCTCAAGCCAGCACTGTCGTCTGGGCAGTTGCGCTGCATCGGCGCCACAACGTACACCGAGTTTCGCGGGGTCTTTGAAAAAGACGCGGCGCTCTCAAGACGTTTTCAAAAAGTCGATGTGCCTGAGCCAAGTGTTGCGCAAACCATTCAAATTCTGCGCGGGCTGAAAGGCCGTTTTGAAGAGCATCATGGTGTGAAATATTCAGGTGCAGCGTTGACTGCAGCTGCTGAATTATCAGCTCGCCACATCAATGATCGGCACTTGCCTGATAAGGCGATTGACGTGATCGATGAGGCAGGGGCGGCGCAACGTTTGTTGCCTCGTTCAAAGCAAAAGAAAGTGATTGGTAAGGCTGAGATCGAAGCGATCGTTTCTAAGATCGCGCGTATCCCACCCCAAACTGTTTCAAGCGACGACCGCAGTAAGTTGGCCACGCTTGAACGCGACTTGAAAACAGTGGTGTATGGTCAGGATGGCGCGATTGAAGTCTTGGCGTCTGCCATCAAGATGGCGCGCTCAGGACTCGGTCGCCCTGAAAAACCGATTGGCGCTTTTCTGTTTTCAGGGCCGACGGGCGTCGGTAAAACCGAAGTCGCACGTCAACTGGCCTTTACCCTGGGTATCGAGTTGCTGCGCTTTGATATGTCAGAGTACATGGAGCGCCACACCGTGTCGCGCTTGATCGGTGCGCCCCCAGGGTATGTTGGTTTTGATCAAGGCGGTTTGTTGACCGAGGCGATTACCAAACAACCGCATTGCGTGTTGTTACTTGATGAAATTGAAAAAGCACATCCGGATGTATTCAATATTTTGCTGCAAGTGATGGATCACGGCACGTTGACCGACAACAATGGTCGTAAAGCCGATTTCCGTAACGTGATTTTGGTGATGACGACTAACGCGGGTGCTGAGGCCTTGAATAAGCCGAACATCGGCTTTTCAAATACACGCGCAAGCGGCGACGAAATGGGTGACATCAAGCGTTTGTTCTCTCCCGAATTCCGTAACCGACTCGATGCGATCGTGCCGTTTGCGCAGTTGGATCAGGCTGTCATCTTGCGTGTCGTCGACAAGTTCTTGATGCAGCTCGAAGACCAGTTGCATGAAAAGCGCGTCGAGGCCAGTTTTACAGATGCTTTGCGGGCGCATCTGGGTAAAAATGGCTTTGACCCATTAATGGGTGCACGACCCATGCAGCGTTTGATCCAAGATACGATTCGCCGCGCACTGGCCGACGAACTTTTGTTTGGCAAGTTGGTCGATGGCGGCTCTGTCATTGTGGATATTGATGCTGACGGTAAAGTGGCACTGACGTTCGGTCCACGAGCTGACAAGCCGCAAAAGTCGGTGTCGGGTTCTGATCAAGAAACAGAGTTGACGCACTAATGGTCTGTTGTGCTATCCCATTGACGTGGGATAGACCCTTGACCTAGTCATGCGCAATGAAGCTTCTATGACACACCAACCGATCGGGGCAACTTGAATATGGCCTCGCCTGGCTTGTTACTCGCCTGTCATCATTGTGGTGCGGCCTACCAGCGCCCCGTGCTCGAACCGGGGCAGTGGGCGCAATGTGAGCGTTGCGACCACGTGTTAGAGACGTATTCAACTTTTACTCCGGGTGCGTGGTTGGCAGTGATAGTGGCCGCGTTGCTCTGCTTTGCTTTAGCCAACGCGTATCCAATCGCAACGCTTTTAATCTCGGGTCAATCGCAAGCCGCGTCGTTTTTTGATGCGATTATCATTACTTGGCAAGCGGGGTACCCAGAGGTTGCAGTTGTGTCGTTTGCTGCAGGGTTCTTGCTTCCGTTTATTCAATTACTCCTGCTGTTCTGGGTGTTTTTAGCCCTCTCGCTTGGACGCTTGCCATTACGATTTGAAGAACTGATCAGCCTGATCGATACGCTTAAGCCCTGGTGTATGGTGCCGGTGTTTTTGATGGGCATCCTGGTGTCAGTGGTCAAACTTGTGGGCCTGGCTTCATTGGTGGCGGGCGTTGGGCTCTTTGCAACAGCGGCTTCAGCCATCTTTGTGACCGGGTTGACGCGACTGTCTGCCCAAAAGATTCGCTGTCTTGCACACGATATTGGCTTGCCCGCGCCGTTCGAGGCCTTGCCTAAGGCGCCATCGCCCGCTTTGTTTAGTCGGACCTGGGCACTCATCGTTGCGGCGGCGCTGCTCTATATCCCAGCCAATCTTTTGCCGATCATGCAAATCAATTCGATTGCAGGCAACTCGG
>CALCPT010000274.1 GCA_937897265.1 uncultured Alcaligenaceae bacterium | reverse complement strand
ACTTCTCAAGGAATGGTCGACCACCGGTGCACTGACCATGCCCGTCATCATGATGAGCGGTCACGCCACCATTGACACAGCCGTCGAAGCCACAAAAATTGGAGCTCTGGCGTTTCTTGAAAAGCCGATTACGCTGCAACGCTTATTGAAAACGATTTCAACCGGCTTGGCGCGTGGCCGCTCGACCGTTGCAAAATCTGCTTCGGGTGTCTTTGCGCCAGTGAACACGCCTGTCATCGCACCCGTGGTGGCTGCGCCGATCGCCGTAATGCCCGCTCCTGTTGCGGTTGTAGCGGCGCCGCTCGAGCAAGGTTTGCTCGGCGATATCTCGCTTGATCAACCGTTGCGTGAGGCGCGCGATGAGTTCGAGCGAGTCTATTTTGAATATCACCTGGCGCGCGAAAATAACAGCATGACGCGTGTGTCTGACAAAACAGGCCTTGAGCGCACCCATCTGTATCGCAAACTGAAACAGCTTGGCATCGAGGCGCGCAAACGTAGTAGCTAGGTATCAGGCTAGCAGCGTACGCGTGGCAGCTTGGCTCAGCGCACCTCTGAGCAGTCAGGCCCAAACACGGTAGTCAAACTCACCATCATTAATTATTTCAGAGCCGGCGAAGGCTGAAAATATTCAATGTTATCATCAGCTTACGATGATTTTTTCGATTTGATCATTGCCAAATTGCTTAAGTTTGTATGCTCAAGCGATGACGTCGCAAGGATTAGGGTGCAGCATGATTCACTACATTAATCACTGGCCAATCTGGATGTTATTGCTTTCGTTCGCAGCGGCTTCGATTGCATTGATGTTCATTCTGCACAAGTTGTTTCGTGCGCTGCTTGATAAGTTTGTACCAGGTCACAAGGCGGACCTGGCGATAAACATTCACACCTCAATTTCAACACTGGCCGGCCTGATCGTCGCTTTTTGTTTGGTGCAGGCCGTCAGCACGTATAGGCAAACCGAATCTGTCGTGCGCCAAGAAGCTGTGCGTATCAATAGCTTGGATCGTTTGCTGGTGCGATATGGTGGGCCAGAGCTAGAGACAGTGCGCCAAGCTTTGCGTGAGTACGCCCAATCAATCGTAAAAGACGAGTGGGTGGCCATGGATGCTGGTCGTCGTAGCGAAAAAACCGATGCACTGTTTAGGCCAGTGTACAAAGGCGTCGAGAATATTAGGCCATCCACTCCCCGAGAGGTTGTGGCGTACAACGAAATGTTAAAGCTGACAGACTCGTTGGCCGACTCGCGAAATGATCGGTTGGACGCGGCAGAGTTTGCGATCCCCACCATTTTTTGGGCCGCAATTGGTATGTTGGTGCTATTAAAGACGATGCTCTCTGCTTACGCCGATCGTTCGCTTAGCTCAGATATCGTCTGGGCAGCACAAATGGCTGCCTTTTCTTCTTTGTTGGCGCTAACGTTTTCGTTTGACGAACCACTTAGGGGCGCGGCCGCGATCAAGCCAACGCCAATTGTCGAGGTGATTAAGGTCATCAGCGCCAGAACGAATTGATCCTTGAACCTATGCGTTGTTTTTAAAGAAAACGTCGATCGTCACAGGGCCGACAGACCATGAAAAAGAACTCTTGATTTCGATCAAATCTGGGCTGGTCACTTTAACAATTGACCGACGTTTCGAGCAATTAAGTTTCTGTCGCCCCCGCGGGTGGGCTATCAAGTCCGCCTACGCGTGCGTCTTCAAACACCCGACGTTCTTGTACGAGTTGGGCAGCCACAGCCACCGCGATCTCTGCTGGTGTACGGCTGCCAATTTGCAGGCCCACAGGGCCGTGCAGGCGACTAATGTCGGCCTCAGTCAGATCAAAGCTTAGCAAACGCTCGCGACGTTTTGTTTGATTGCGGGATGAGCCCAGCGCCCCAACGTAAAACGCTTTAGAGCGCAGCGCTTCTAGCAGCGCCATATCATCAAGTTTGGGGTCGTGGGTAATGGCGACAATGGCTGTGCGCGCGTCGGTTTGGATCTCAAGCACGGCATCGTCGGGCATGCCAGGTTGTAAGGTGACATCAGGCATGTCCCAGTCGGCCGTAAATTCTTCACGGGGGTCGCACACTAACACCTGAAACTCAAGCATCGTGGCGATCTGTGCAAGGGCTTTCGCGGTTTGGTTGGCGCCAATAATCAACAAGCGCCAATGCGGGCCATACACAAAATAACAACCTTGCTCTTTGACTTCGGTGAGCTGGCCGGGCTTGGCTTCGGTGAGCGTTGATTGACCAGTGCTCAGGTCTAACCAGCGCCCAATGAGACGTTGTGCTGAGGTCACCTCAATGACGCGATTGAGCCAACCCTCTGCGGTGAGTGGTTCGATCACCAGCTTGAGGGTGCCGCCGCAAGGAAGGCCAAAGCGCGCTGCTTCTTCTTGCGATACGCCGTAAGTGGCCCACTCTGGGCGTACCGGTAGTTGGCCTGCCTGTGCACGCGCAATCAGATCATCTTCGATACACCCGCCTGACACCGAGCCCACGAGTCGCCCATCTTTGCGCACGGCGAGCATCGCGCCCGCCTGGCGCGGCGCCGAACCCCAAGTTTTGACAACGGTTGCGAGATGAACGGTATGTCCGTCTGCAAGCCATTGGTGGGCCTGTTTCAGTACTTCAGTATCAAGAGAATCCATAGCATTCGTATCGTTGTGAGTTCTGCGCCGAGGCACCCAGTCAACCAGAGGGGGTGGTCGGCCCAATCGCGGGTGGTCATATCAGTATACTAAGCCCCTTTCCGCAATAAGAAATTGAGACAAATCATATGGATCCGATATTTGCGTTGGCGTTGGCGGTTTTGGGTTGTATCACGGGTTTTGCCGCTGGGCTCTTGGGTATCGGGGGCGGAATGATTCTGGTGCCGTTTCTGACTCTGTTGTTCACTTGGCAGGGCTTGCCACTTGAGCTGACGGTGCACGCAGCAATTGCGACCTCGATGGCAACGATCTTATTTACCTCTGTTTCAAGCGTACGGGCACACAATAAAAAAGGTGCAGTGCGTTGGGATCTTGTGGCGGCTTTGACACCGGGTATTGTGGTGGGCGGTCTGCTTTCGGGCGGCGCGTTGTTTTCGCTACTTAAAACCGGTTGGTTAGCATTATTTTTTGCAATATTTGTCGCCTATTCTGCGTTTCAAATGCTGTTAGATAAAAAACCTAAGCCTTCGCGTCAAATGCCGGGTCCCGTGGGGACGGCAGCCTCGGGTGGTGCGATTGGCTTTATTTCAGGCTTGGTGGGTGCCGGCGGCGGCTTTATCTCGGTGCCGTTTATGCTTTTTTGTAATGTGCCGTTGCACCAAGCGGTGGGTACCTCGGCGGCCTTGGGCTTTCCAATCGCTCTCGCCAACACGATTGGCTATGTATGGTCGGGTTGGGGGCAAAGCGGGCTACCACCCACGATGGTGGGCTATATTTTTTGGCCTGCCCTGATTGTGCTGGCGCTGTTCAGCGTCTTCCTTGCACCGGTTGGTGCGCGTGCGGCGCATAACCTGCCGGTGAAAACCTTAAAGCGAATTTTTGCTTACCTATTGTTTGGCTTAGCGATTTACATGGGCTTTAAAGCCTATGCGTCATTTTTCGGTTAACGCCTCGGGGGCGTGCGAGTGATTGCACTTACGCTGATACGGGTCTCGCCAGTTGTTGCGCGTCGCGCGCTGCTGCGCCAGGCGTGCCCGTAGGCCACTTCAACAGTGAGGTGTAAGCGACCATCGTCTTTGCGCTGTGTTTCAAGGGCTGTCAATAAGGCTTGATAACGGTCGCGGCCTAACAGACCGGGGCGCCGGCCAACACTGGGGTTGCCGCCCAGCGCTTTGACGTCGGCTAGCAGCTTTTCGGGTGTGGCGTAAGTCAGGGTCAAAACTTCTTGGTCCATGACTGGGTCCGCAAAGCCTTTTTCAATCAGCAGATCACCAAAATCGTGCATGTCGACAAAGCTTGGTGTAACTGTCTTGAGTCCCGCTTGTTGCGCAGCGGCGCGTACCTCTTGCAGCGTGGCTGGCCCGAAGCACGAAAAAAATACTAAGCCATTCACCCGTAGAATGCGCCCCCACTCTTGCAAGACGTCATGCGGTGCGGCGTGCCAGTGCAAGGCTAGGTTCGACCACACGAGCTCAAGGCTCTCAGGCGCCAGGCCCGTCTGTGCAAGATCAGTGGTTAGCCATTGTGTGTCGGCCGGAGCGCCACGCCATTGTGCGACCTTTTTCCGCCACCCGGTTGAAAAATATTTTTTTGACTCTTGCTGAGCCTGACCTAAGAGACTCGAAGTGTGATCCTGCCCAATATAGCGGGCGCTGGGATAGCGCTGATGTAGCAGTGCAATTTGCTGCCCAGCACCGCAGCCGGCATCGAGAATTTGCTCAGGCTGCAGGCGGACGAGTCGAAGTCGCTCATCCATGCGCCGCGCGATCTCGCCGTACAAAAACTGTGCCGCCGACAAGTCGCCGCGTCGGCTGAACTGTAAGGAGACATGAGCAGAGTTCAGTGGCAGTGTATTTGGGGTGGACATTGTGAGCGTGGTCAGGGCAAAAAAAGGGATCTCGGCGAGAAAATGTCGGACGCGCCGCAAAACAAAGGTACCAAAATGTACTCTATCTCTTACAAATTTTTTCGGAGTCTGCCCGCGGCCTGCCCGTTATGTGACATGGGTGCGCGTGGCGGCGACTTATGCGTGGGTTGCGCACTTGATCTACTCAGTCCCTTGAACGATCGGGCGCGCTGTCAGCGTTGCTTTGAGACGGTCGCTGTGCCTGCTCAAGCAGAGGGGGCCACGGTATCCGCGACGCCAACGATATTTCATACGCAGGTGCCACCGCCCGTTGTCCAATGCTCGCGCTGCGCCAGTCATCCTCCTGCCTACGCTAGCCTTGTGGCGGCGATCGAATACACCTACCCCGGAGACATGCTGATTCAGCGCTTTAAAGAAGGCGCTCGCCTAGCTTACGCAGGTATGTTTGCGCGGCTTTTATGGAGCCGCCTGCAAACTCGCTCGGGCAGCTGCCAGGCCCTCGTGCCACTCGGCGCACTCGTACCAATCCCCGCTAGCCAAAGCGCGCTCAGGCGTCGCGGTTTTAACCCCGCAAATGAACTTGCTCGCGAACTTGCCCGCTTGAGCGGTTATCCCTTGCGGCAAAGGTGGTTGACCCGCACCCGTGAAGCTTGCACACAAAAGACGCTCGATGCACGTGCGCGTCGCGAAAGTGTCGCGGGTTTATACGCTTGCCCGTATGCTGTGCCCAACGTTTGGGTGGGTGTCGTTGACGATGTCGTCACAACCGGTAGCACGTTACAGATCGCGGCAATTGCCTTACTCAGTGCGGGTGCTGCAGGGGTCGTGGGGCTGGCCGCTGCTCATACGCCGCGTACGTGGCAAAATGACACCTATGATTGATGTCATTCTTGTGCAGCCCGAAATTCCTCCAAACACGGGTAACGTGATCCGCCTCTGTGCCAACACTGGTGCGCGTCTGCATTTGGTTCGACCGCTCGGGTTTGAGATTGACGACAAGCGCCTCAAGCGTGCTGGCCTGGATTACCATGAGTGGCAGCCGGTCAAGGTGCACGACTCGCTTGAATTAGCGATTGCAGCAACCGGCGCGCCACGTGAGCGAGTTTTTGCCATCACAACCAAGGCAACCCAACTGGTGGGACAAGTCGCCCTGCAGGCGAATGATGTGTTTGTCTTTGGCTGTGAGACAGCTGGTCTGACGCCGCAACAACGTGCGTTGTTTCATCCTGACCAAACGATCCGCCTACCGATGTTGCCCGCACAACGCAGTTTGAATCTATCAAACGCCGTGGCGATTGTAGTGTTTGAGGCTTGGCGCCAACAGGGCTTTATTGGGGGCGTGTAGGTTGATCTAGTCTAACGACAAGTTCAAGCGCGCCATCACCTCATCCCAGCGTTTTTTTTCTGTCTGCATCAACTGTTGTAGAACTTGCGCATTTGAGCCCACCGCAGAAAAATACTGCGCTGAAAACTTATCTTTGATCTGCGCGGTTGCCAAAATCTCAGCGAGTATCTGCTGAAGCTTTAGCAAAATTGTAGGGTCGGTGCCCGCAGGTGCAAGCATGGCGTGCCAAGAGATTGCCTCAAACCCTTCAAATCCTTGAGTGGCTAACGGCGCCAGTCCGGGCAATGAGGCCGTTGGGGTCAGGCTGGTTACGCCGAGCACTTTGAGCTTGCCTTCTTTTGCCTGGGGCATGGCGATGGCCGGCACCATAAAACTTGCTTGAATGTCGCCAGCAAGCATTGCGGTCGTAATCTGTGGAAAGCTCGCGTAGGGCACATGCAATAGATCTACCCCTGCATGTTGTTTAAAAAGCTCCATCGCCAAGTGCGCCGCGCTACCCGCACCCACTGAGCCGTAGTTCAAGGTATTTGGCCGAGCCTTGGCTTGCTGAACAAATTCTGCGGTACTGCTGAGCTGAAGTGTTGGACTGACCACTAATACGTTTGGACTTGTTGCAATCAAACTAATCGGCGCAAGATCTGTTGTCGGGTTGTAGCCTAGGGTCTTTTGATACAGCGTAGGGGCCGTCACGAGCGGGCCATTGATGGTGTAAAGCAAGGTGTAGCCATCGTTTGGTGCGCGCGCAACCAAGCGTGTGCCTAAATTGCCACCGGCACCAGGTTTATTTTCGACCACGATACTTTGGTTGAGGGCCTTGCTTAAAGGATCGGCGACCTGGCGCGCTAGCAAATCAGGCGATGAGCCAGCCGGAAACGGTACGACTAAATGAATCGGACGATCCGCTGGCCACGCTGACCAGGCATTGTGGGCGAGCAAGGTGATGAGTAAGAAAAAGAGACGACGCAACATTTATTCTGTAGCAAGTGAATGGGATATTTATTCTGTGGTCGCCACTCGCGACAACAGGCGTGTCACGGCATCGAGAGGTTTGATGCCTTCGAATAACACGTTACATACCGCTTCGGTGATTGGCATTTCGACCTTCAGTATGCGCGCGCGCTCACGGACTGCGCGTGCACAGCGCGCACCCTCTGCAGTCAAGCCCGACGCTAACAACGCGTCGAGGGTGTGACCTTGGCCAATCGCGAGTCCGACTTGTCGGTTACGCGACAGGTCACCAGTTGCCGTTAATACTAGATCTCCTAAGCCCGTCAGCCCCGAAAAGGTTGCTGCGTTTGCACCGAGTGCTTCTCCAAAGCGGGTCATCTCGGCGAGGCCGCGAGTGATTAGTGCGGCTCGTGCATTCGTACCCAAGCCCAAACCATCGCCTACACCACAGGCGATCGCCATGATATTTTTGAGCGCTCCGCCGACTTCAACGCCTAAAACATCTTGGCTTGCATAGACGCGAATATTACCGCCGTGTAGCGCTCGAATTGTGGCTCGACGTAAGTCGACGCTCTCGCTGGCGACCGTGAGCGCAACAGGAAGCCCCTGTGCCACTTCAAGTGCGAAGGACGGCCCAGATAGCACTCCGGTAGGAATGCCGCTGATATTTTTCAGCGCGGAGTGCGCGACTTCGCTAGGCAGTTGACCGCTGTCTGCCTCAAGCCCTTTGCAGGTGTACAGAATGCCCGCCAGCGTGGGTGTTGTTTGCGCGAGCTGCTGGGCGAGCTGCTCGCAAAGTGCTCGCAGGCCCGCCAGCGGCACGCCCAGAATCAGTAACCCAGGTGCGGTGCCGCGTTGCGCATGTGCAAGTGCCTGCGACAAATTGGCAGTGCACATTAACGCGTTCGGTAGCTTAATGTCAGGCAGGTAGCGCGTACTAAGGTGCTGAGAGTTGATGGCATCGGCCAGTTTGGCGTCACGCGCCCAGAGCATCGTCGGAGCGTGTCTGACCGACGCGCAGGCTAAGGCAGTGCCCCATGCCCCTGCGCCCAGTACCGCAACGTGCTGGGGCACTGGCGGTGCGAAAGGCGCAGACGAAGTTGGGTCGGGGTTGCTCAAATTACTGTCGCGTCATGCCAGGTGGCAGAATTAAACCTGAGTCGCCACCGTTTGAGGCTGGTGCGGCTTGCGCCGCCTCTGCCATCCGCTGTTCAAAGAGCGCCTGAAAGTTGACTTCGGCTAAGTGCAGTGGTGGCAAGGAAGTACGTGTAATGGCGTCAGCGACGTTTGCGCGCAGGTATGGATAGAGCATGGTCGGGCACACAATGCCCATGAGCGGATCAAGTTGCTCGGCAGGTACGTTTGCAATTTCAAAGACCCCGCCCTGCGTTGCTTCGACCAAGTACAAAACTTTATCGCCGATCCGCGTTGTGACGGTGACAGTGATCGTCGATTCAAAGACTGTTTCAGCGAGTGCTTGGCCGCCGACATTGATCGCCACTTCGACTTTGGGCCCCTCTTGCTCGAGGAAAATATTTGGTGCATTGGGCATTTCAAGCGATAAATCTTTGAGGTAGACACGCTGCATGTTGAACACAGGTGCGTTAGGATTTTGTGCTTGATCGGCTTGGGCGTTTTGGTCGGACATAGGTGACTCTCTAGTTCAGGAGGTGTGAAAGGATCGGGCGGCTAGCGCTTGTGGTGACGTCATAGGCCAAGACAAGCGCGCCGCTCGTTTGTTACGCGGCGTTCGTAGCGTGTTTAGCCGTTGAGTAAGGGCATGAGCTTGCCTTCGCGGTCAAGCGCTGACAGGTCATCAAAGCCGCCTACATGGGTGTCGCCGATATAAATTTGTGGCACGGTGCGCCGGCCAGTGCGTTCCATCATTAGGGCGCGTTGTTCGGTATCAACATCAATACGAATTTTTTCAATTTCGGTGACGCCGCGCTGTGTCAAGAGCATTTCAGCACGTGAGCAATAGGGGCAATAGCCGGTGGTGTACATCACAACTTTAGGCATGGTCAGGCTCCGGTTTTTTTATTAGCAGTGACAGGCAGCCCGGCAGTCATCCAGGCTTTCAGGCCACCATCAAGGGTGACAACTTCAGTAAAGCCAAGTTTGCGTAAGCGCGTTGCTGCGCCGATCGCGCTGCGGCCAACATCACAAAGCACAATAATTGGTTTGTTTTTTGGCAGTGCTGCGGCCTTCTTTTCGAAGTCGCCTAGGGGCACGTTGCGGGCTTGGGGTACGTGGCCGGTATTAAAGGCCTCTGAAGGGCGAATGTCGATTAACACCGCGTGCTGGTGGTTCATCATTTGTACCGCTTCGGTACTTGAAATGGCCGCACCGGCACGGCTACGCAGGATCATTGGCCAAGCGAGCGCCAGCCCCGAGCCTAGCGCAACGGCGAGCAATAGCAGGTTGTTTTGATTAAAGAAAAAATCCACGGTGTGTCCAAATAAGTACGGTTAACCCCTAAATTATCGGGGAGGGTGGGCGTGACGCGTCAGACAATTATAAAATGGTGTCTTCCTTCACACTTTAACCTGTGTCAGCCATGTATAAATTAGTCTTAATGCGTCACGGCGAAAGCCAATGGAACCTCGAAAACCGCTTCACCGGCTGGACCGATGTTGATTTGACCGAGGCGGGGCGCGAACAGGCGCGCAAAGCGGGCGACTTGCTCAAAGAGAAAGGCTACGGCTTCGATTTAGCGTATACCTCGGTGCTCACGCGTGCGATTCGTACGCTATGGCTGGCGCTTGATGCCATGGGGACGATGTACGTGCCGGTGCACAATAGCTGGCGCCTGAACGAAAGGCATTACGGTGATCTTCAAGGCTTAAATAAGGCCGAAATGGCAGCTCAGTATGGCGACGAACAAGTGTTAATTTGGCGCCGCGCTTACGCGATCGCGCCAAATCCGATCGCCTTAGACGATCAGCGTCACCCCCGCTTTGATCCGCGTTACAGCAAGCTCACCCCCGAGCAGCTGCCGGCCACCGAGTGTTTGAAAGACACCGTGGCACGGGTTTTACCCTTCTGGAGCGACAGCATTGCACCTGCCATCCGCGCCGGTCGACGGGTGCTCGTGGCCGCCCATGGCAACAGCTTGCGGGCCTTGATTAAACATCTTGATGGTGTGTCAGATGACGAGATTGTTCATCTGAATATTCCCACTGGGCAGCCCCTGGTGTATGAACTTGATCAAGACTTAAAGCCGATCAAGCATTACTACCTGGGCGACCCCGCTGAAATTGAGGCTGCGATGGCGGCGGTTGCGGCGCAGGGCAAGGCAAAAAAGGCTTAACTTGATGCGCCAACTCACGCGGTGGCTGAGTGGGGCGCTCAGTGGGTTAGCGGTCTGTGGTGCTGTTTGGGCCACAACCGCTGAAATTGCTGCAAAACAGGCTCAGACAGAGCGTGAGCGAGCCGAGCTGCGTGTTCGTATTGCAACCTTGCAAAAAGAACTCGATGAACGTGAGGCGAAGCGCAAAGAGGCTTCCGACGCGCTGCAAGCCTCAGAGGCCGCAATTTCAGTGATCACACGGCGGCTGGGCGAGTTGGCAACCCAGTTACGTCAGGCGCAAGCTGACCTCGACGAATTGCAAATTCAATTCAAGCGCCAGTTCGGTATTTTGGTGATGCGGCGCGACGAATTGTCTAACCAATTGCGCAAACAGTATTCAAGCGGCTTGTCGCCTTGGACGGCCCTGTTATCCGGCGATGACCCGCAGCAGATTGGGCGCGATTTGACCTATTTGGATTACATCTCTCGGGCGCGGTCAGCGGCGGTCACGGCGGTCAAGCAAGAAATCGACCGGTTGGCCGAGCTCGAGGCAAAAACTGAGTTGCGCAGGCAGGATGTGGTTCGATTGGTGCAAGAAACCACCGAGCAAAAAACCTTACTTGACGCGCAAAAGAAAGAGCGAGCCACGGTGTTGGCTCGCATTGAGGGGCAGTTACAGGCTCAGCGCGCCGAAGCGGCGACGCTTGGGCGTGACGATAAGCGCCTGTCTGACTTGGTCGATGACCTTGCTGGGCAATTGCAGGCCGCACGCGAGGCCGCTGAAAGCGCTCGGAAAGCCGAGGTCGCACGTCAGGCCGAGCAAGCACGCCAAGAAGAGCTTGCTCGGCGCAAGGCGCAGGAAGCGAGCCGGGCCAAAGAACGCCAAGAAGAGCAAGCGCGGGCCGCTGCGGCCGCCCGCCCACCTGAAACCCAAGCGACAACAGGCGCCGTAGGGGTTGGCCTCAAGCCAGGCTTACGTTGGCCGGTCAAGGGCCAGGTGATGGCCCGCTTCGGGACCGACCGCCCCGAAGGCGGCGTGTGGCGCGGCGTGTTGTTGCGTGCCACCGAGGGGGCCTCGGTACAAGTGGTGGCATCCGGCACGGTGGTCTACGCAAACTGGTTGCGAGGTTTTGGTAATCTGATCATTATTGACCACGGTGAGCAATATTTGAGCGTCTACGCGTATAACCAAAGTTTGCTTAAGCAAGTCGGCGATACTGTTCAAACCGGAGAGACGATTGCCCTTGCAGGAAGTACCGGTGGGCAGGTGGATTCGGCCCTATACTTCGAGATACGGCATCGCGGGTCAGCCGTTGACCCGGTTCAGCTTTTGGCGCGCTAAGGCGCGCGGCGCGGCTGCAAGAGGTTGGCTTCAACAGTTTTTAACTCAGGAACGTGCATGGGCACTCGCAAAATACATGGTTTTGGTCTGGTCTCGGTTGGTATTGTGGCCGGCATCTTGCTCAGCATGGGCATTACCGCGCTCGCGCAGCGTGGCGCTCCCCTGCCGCTTGACGAATTAAGACAATTTTCAAATGTGTTGTCTGCGATTAAAAATAATTACGTCGAACCTGTCACCGATAAAAAGCTGATTGATGGCGCGATCGCTGGGATGCTGTCTGATCTTGATCCGCACTCGGCGTATCTGGATGCCGATGCGTTCAAAGAAATGCAAACCGCCACGCAGGGCGAGTTTGGTGGACTGGGGATTGAAGTCGGTACCGAAGATGGCATGATCAAAGTGATTTCGCCTATCGAAGATACCCCCGCTGCGCGGGCTGGCATTCGGGCTGGTGATTTGATTTCAAAAATTAACGACACGTCAACCAAAGGGTTGTCGCTGACCGAAGCGGTCAAGATGATGCGTGGTCCTGTGAAAACGCAGATCACGCTGTCGATCATTCGGCAGGGCCAGGCGCAACCTCTCGTCATCAAAATCATTCGCGATACCATTCGCGTGCGCAGTGTGCGCAGCAAAATGCTCGACAACAATATTGGTTACGTGCGAATTGCACAGTTCCAAGAAAAAACCGGTTCAGATCTGGTTCGCCATCTCAAAGACCTCAGCGTGAAAGGTGCGCCCCGCGCGTTGATTCTTGATCTGCGTAATGATCCGGGCGGCTTGTTAAATAGCGCGATTGGAGTGTCGGCGGCGTTTCTCGAGCCGAATGCGCTTGTGGTGTCTACCGATGGTCGTGCGCCTGATTCAAAGCACAAATATCTGGCGGTTGCGTCAGATTATGCGCGTGGCGAGTCTGACTATCTGTCTGGTTTGCCTGCCTGGGTAAAAACTGTGCCGATGGTCGTATTGGTGAATGTGGGCTCTGCCTCGGCGTCTGAGATTGTGGCGGGTGCGTTGCAAGATCATAAGCGTGCCACGATCATGGGTAACCGTACCTTTGGTAAAGGCTCGGTACAGGTGATTTTGCCGATCTCTGAAAACACAGCGATCAAACTGACCACTTCGCGCTACTACACACCAAAGGGTCGCTCCATTCAGGCCACTGGTATCGTTCCAGACGAAGTCGTGGCCGATACGGCTGAGGGTGATTTATTCAGAGTGCCGCGCGAAGCTGATTTGCAGCGTCACCTCAGTAACCGCCAAAACGAAGCTGAAGTCAAAGGAACCGCTGATCAGCCGCCCTTAGCCGACACCACTAAAACGTTCACGTTTGGTACGCCTGAAGATTTCCAGTTGCAGCAAGCGATCAATTTCTTAGATGGTAAGCCGCTGCAAAAAGCAGTGGCTCCGCCTAAAGCTGCCAACACCGCTCAGACGAGCGAGGGTGCTAAGACGACCAAATGAACGATGCGCAATTGCTTCGCTATGCCAGACACATTTTGCTTGATGAGTTTGGCATTGAGGGACAAGAAAAGCTTCTAGCGGGCAAGGCCTTGGTCGTCGGTGCTGGAGGGCTGGGTTCGCCTGCTGCGATGTATTTGGCCTCAGCCGGCGTTGGCACGATTGTTTTGGCTGATCACGACACGGTTGAGATCAGTAATTTGCAGCGGCAGATTTTGCACAACACCAGCCGTCTCGGTACCTTAAAAGCCGAGTCAGGACGCGAGACGATGCTCGCACTCAATCCAGATATCGTTGTTCAGACGCTTACCACGCGCATGGACGCCGAGTCGCTCGATGCGCAGATCGCTCAAGTGGATGTCGTGTTAGATTGCACCGATAATTTTGCAACCCGCCATGCAATCAATCGCGCTTGCGTGAAACACAATACTCCCTTGGTCTCGGGTGCAGCCATTCGGTTTGAAGGACAAATTAGCGTATTCGATCCGCGCGATCCCGCGGCACCTTGCTATCACTGCTTGTTTCCTGAGGCCGAAGATGTCGAGGCAATTACCTGTGCCTCGACGGGCGTCTTTGCCCCGCTGGTTGGCATCATTGGCAGTATGCAAGCAGCCGAGGCGATTAAAGTGTTAGCGCAGGTCGGACAGTCTTTGAAGGGCCAGTTGCTGATTCTGGATGCCTTCGAGATGGACTGGCATCGTGTGAAAGTGCAGCGCGATCCGGGCTGCCCAGTGTGCTCCCAGCGCTTGGCAAGCAAGTAGGATTTGACGCGAACGTGCGAGCCCCCTAGCTGCTCAACCCTGAGCACGTTGTGATGATTGACCGCTAGCCCAAAGCTAAGCCACGTTGTGGTTGTTGGCGGCTAGCCCAAAATCAAACGCAGTTGCGCGTCGATGTGTGTAGTGGGAGTCGCCTGCCAGCGACTCTGGGCAAAGCGCAGCCAGCTACCCAGCACGCAATGCGTTAACAGTGTCGCCATCGGCGTGATCTCAGTGGTCGCAGCAAGAGTGCCGCCAGTGAGCGCACTGCGCAGCGACTGTTTAAACGTGCTTTCAATGCGCTCGGTAATTTGACTGACGCGGGCTTGCAGCCGTTCGTCTTCTGTGACAAGCGCATCGCCGCTTAGTAAGCGTGTCATTCCGCGATTGCGCTCGGCAAAAGTCACCAGCATGACTGCTATTTTTCGCGCTTGCTCGACACCATTGGTTTCACTGGCAACGATTTGATTGACCAAGGTAAAAATGGTGGTTTCAATAAACTCAAACAGACCCTCAAACATTTGCGCTTTACTGGCAAAGTGTCGATAGAGGGCTGCTTCTGAGCACTGCAGGCGAGCCGCTAAGGCGGCTGTGGTGATGCGAGCTGCTCTGGGTTGCTCGAGCATTTCTGCCAGCATCTGCAGGATCTGATGTTTGCGTTCGCCTGTTTTGACTGACATGGTCATCTCGCGCAACATGAAGGATTAAACAATCGGATGTGACTTATACGCTTCGTAGGGGGCGTTTTTGCAACAATAAATCGCCAATGCAGTTTACCCGTAAGTCGACAAAATGGGGGCGTCCGTTTTTGAATCGGCCAAAGGGTGACCCCGGATGAAAAACATGAACCGTTCGCAGGCCCGCTTTTCGCGCGCTGCGCAGGTTTTCGACCGTGTCTTCAACCAGCACGGCGCGCCTTGGGTGTACGCCCTCATGGGCAAGGATGTGCCGCATTAAGGCCACTGAGGGTTTGGGCCGAAAACGCCCTAAAAACTGCATTTGTTCGATGCCCCAGAGGTGGTCAAAGCAGCGCAGAATCCCCAGGTGTTTGAGCACTGCCCGTGCGTAATGCAGAGGTGCATTTGTGAACAAGACTTTACGCCCTGGCAAGCGAGTGAGCTTATCGCGCAAGCCTCGTTCGGCTTTGACTAACGGAGCGATATCAAACGCATGGCTGCGCTGTAAAAAGGCATGAGGGTCGATGTTGTGATGTCGCACCAAGCCGAGCAGTGTGGCGCCATAGCGTCGATAGTAACGGGTGCGCAACTCGCTTGCGGTGGCCTCATCGAGCTCGAGAGTCTCCATGACTGCGGCGGTCATGCCGATATTGATTTCGCGAAAAATTTTGTGCGAAGTGTCGTGCAACGTGTTATCGAGATCAAACAGCCAAACCGGTGACTGTCGCGCTGTTGGCGTTGCACCAGAAAGCGTATGCCCACCTCGCAGGGGGCGATGTACACCCGCCCGGCGCGAGCGCACCGGGGGATGCTGAGGAAACCGCAGCCGAGGCACCTGCTGCTTAGTTCGACGAAATCATGGTGCCGACGCCGCGGTCGGTCAAGATTTCAAGTAACAGACAATGTGGAACGCGACCGTCTACGATGTGAACAGATTTCACGCCATTGCGCGCCGCATCAAGCGCGGATGATATTTTTGGCAGCATGCCGCCTGAAATTGTGCCGTCAGCAAACAAGGCGTCAATTGTCTTGGCCGAAAGTGAGCGCATCAGCTTGCCGTCTTTGTCGAGCACGCCCGGGGTATTGGTCATCATGAGTAGCTTTTCGGCACCCAAGACCTCAGCCATTTTTCCGGCAACGACATCGGCATTGATGTTGTAGGCTAGCCCATCTTCGCCGTAGCCGATTGGCGAAATCACCGGAATAAATTGATCGTCTTGCAGAGCTTTGACTACCGCGGGTTCAACGTGCTCGATGTCACCCACAAAGCCGATATCGAGCGGTTTAGAGGGATCTTCTTTGTTTGGCATCAGCAATTTTTTAGCTTGAATCAAGCAGCCATCTTTGCCGGTTAAGCCAACGGCTTTACCGCCAGCCTCGTTGATCATGAGCACGATATCTTGCTGCACCTGGCCGCCCAAGACCCATTCGACGACTTCCATGGTGTCGGCATCGGTGACGCGCATCCCTTGTACAAAATTACCTTTCTTGCCGATACGGCGTAGTGCCTCGTCAATTTGGGGCCCGCCACCATGCACCACGATCGGGTTCAGACCGATCAGCTTAAGCAGTACGACGTCGTGCGCAAAACTGCGTTGCAAGACCTCTTCGGTCATGGCGTTGCCACCGTATTTGATGACGATAGTTTTGCCATGAAAACGCTTAATGTAGGGCAGGCTTTCAGACAAAACTTTTGCAACGACTTCTGGAGGCATCTGTGTGGATTGTGGCTGGCTAGTCATAGGGCGTTTGCAACAGTAAAAGCGTGTTGAGGGAAGAAAGGCGTCAGTGAATTTGAATAATTGTAGTGGGTGGCAAGCGCATTATCCCGCTAACGCTTTTTCGAGCGTGCCGCGAAACTCTGTTTTGTTGTACTCGCCTAAATAGCGCTTGAGTATTTGACCATTTTTATCGATCAGAAAAGCGGTTGGCGTCAGTTTGACATCGCCGAATGCGCGTGCGACTTGCCCGACTGTATCTAGGGCGACTGTAAAGGGCAGTTGACGCGTTTCAACAAAATTAATCACGTAGTTAGCAGGGTCGTACTGCATGGCTACGGCAACGATTTCAAACCCTTGTGCGTGGTACTTTTCGTAGTTTTCAATGTTTGCAGGCATCTGCGCCACACAACTCACACAGCTGGTCGCCCAAAACTTGACTAGCACGACCTTACCGCGCAGTTCAGACATCTTTAACTGCTTGCCCGAGAGCGTTGAAAAGGTGACCTCGGGTGCCTGCGCGAGCGGGGTCGCAAAAAGCCAGACACCGAGCCCACCAAGCGCGATCAGTAAGGCAGCGCCTAATAATTTTTTCATTTTATCGGCATGACTTCAACGCCAGCGCCACTGGATGATGCTGCCGCGGCAGGGGCTTCGCCTAAGGGCGTCGTGTTGCTGCTGGTGCTTTTGTTAAAGACGCGATTGGAGTCATCGAGTTTATTTGCTTCAGCGGGCGAGATGACTTGAAAGAGCTTGTCAACGCGTTTGACGCCGCTGACTTGCGCGGCTGCCGCGGCGGC
>CALCPT010000273.1 GCA_937897265.1 uncultured Alcaligenaceae bacterium | reverse complement strand
CGTGTGCTCTTCCGATCTCTTGGCCTTTAATATGAATGTTTAAGATGACATCACAGGCTGTTGTCGAGTCAATCTTCAGGACTTCGAGCAAGGTGCTTTCGAGCACTGAGAAAAGAACTTTATTGTTTGGCAGAAATATGCTCAGGAAGCTCCATTGGAAAGCTTCAAAGCAATAGCCAAACTTTATGAAAATCTCGTATGAGGGGCTCGACTACGCCTTTCCGTCGCGAAGCAGTGGCTAGCGTTGCTTGCTTAATTCTGGTGAATAAGATGTCCTTCTCTGAAGCGCCCCTCCCCTGTTATTCGTTGATGCGGCCGAGGACTATTTCGCTATTAAGATCATCAATTGCAGCAGTGTGCACCGAATGTTCGCAACGCTGAAAAGCGGTAGTTCTTGTTGACGTTTCAGAGGACCGCTTTGGGTAGACTAGCGCATAGCAATATTTTTATTCGACGACCTATCGGGTCTTCGCTATTATCACCAAACTAAAACTCCTTTCCCTACCAAAAGGAGTTTGTCATGAAACCGAATTTACACACCTCCTTGACGCACGAGCCTTGGACCAAGGGCAGACTCGTTGCGCGAGAAGCACCATTAAAGCTCAAGGACATCTGGGCTATCCGTGTCCGGCTACAACTGTCGAATGATATCCGTAATCTTGCTCTTTTCAATCTCGCGATTGTCAGCAAGCTAGGGAAGTGCGTTTAGGTGAAACTACCAGTCTGGGATATCGCACACGGAGAGCATGTGGTATCCCGTGCGATTGTTATGCAACAAAAAACCCAACGCCCGATGCAATTTGAAATCACTCAGCAAACAAGCGAATCGTTGGTAACGAGGGTACGCTACAAACAGCTGCGCGCTGATGATTTCATTTTCTCAAGCAGGATCCACGCATCTTTGCACTCGCTGAATAGGCAATACGCTCGGATAGTCGACGCCTGGGTGGCTATAATTGAGTCAGATCCGACAGCATACGGAACACACACAATGCGAAGAACAAAGGCATCATTGATTTAACGACATACAAAATAACTGAGAGCAGTTCAGTTGTTTCTTGGTCATACCACTCGCGAAAGCAGGTTGCGATACCTTGGTATCGAGGTCGTTAACGCGCTGGAAATGGCGGAGAAGACAGAAGCGTTATGTTTACTTACAATCGGACGGGACAGCAGCCAAGGTGGTCGCTTTCCGATCGGAAGCTGCCTTTAGGCTCCGTCGATTGAAATTAGCGGTGTAGTGATAGCTGAAACGACAGGCGCGCCCGGTGTTCTACGTAACCCCGCCAGTGTTTCAGGTGCAACACGGTGACACCAAGCTTCGGAGATGGCTATGTGGCAGATAAACGATCTAAAAAACGAGAGCGATGTCGAACAAAAATTTTTGTATCGCTTTTTGACAGAAGCCCAGCCGGTTGGTCTTGGCCTGCCAGATCCAGTTATTCAAACAAAAGCTAACCTTCGTCGTTTCACGATCGGAAAAGGCGTCGAGCAGAAACTCTACTACCCAGACTACGTAGTGGTCATGCTCGGCCTCCCGCTTGTCGTCGTTGAGGCCAAGGCACCGACTGAGTCTGTAGAGGAGGGCTATCGTCAAGCCCGCTTATATGCCCACGCACTCAATTCCCTATACCCTTCCGGGTTCAACCCGGCACAGTTCGTAATTGCGTCGAATGGGATCGAGCTCTGGTACGGACATGCAGATCATATCGATCCACTGTCAAAAACAAATGTCGCCACCTTGGGCGCCTATTCCCCGGATGTTGCGGCTCTGCATGAACTTATTTCTTGGAAGAAACTAACCGCGAATGCCCAGAAGCTCTCCGAGTCAATGCGACCAAACGCCTTGTTTAAACCCAGGAGACTCATGGGTGGCGCTTATGCCCAAAATGAAGAAGTCGGCCAAAACACGTTT
Source organism: uncultured Alcaligenaceae bacterium (assembly GCA_937897265.1). Classification (GTDB taxonomy): domain Bacteria; phylum Pseudomonadota; class Gammaproteobacteria; order Burkholderiales; family Burkholderiaceae_B; genus Zwartia. The sequence continues at coordinate 58 of CALCPT010000273.1, read as the reverse complement.
GGCGCTACTCTTACGGCCTCAATCACGTCAATATTCAATCCAACCACGCGAGCTGACC
>CALCPT010000272.1 GCA_937897265.1 uncultured Alcaligenaceae bacterium | reverse complement strand
GAGTTCTGGGGCGACTCCTTCAGGGATCAGCACGATCGAGGCACGCGTATCTGTACAGAGTGCGTCGATTAGTTGCGACACCGGAGCGTGCGGGTAGCAAAACAAGGTCAGCAGGCGTGCCGCTCGACCATCAGTGTGCTGCGGCGGTGACGTACGGTACGCAGCGCTTAGCAACTTTGCGCTCGCATGGTCAGAGTCACTGGCGCCAGACCAACTTGTTTCGGGCCCCCACGCGGCAAGCGCTGCCGCAGATAACCCCAAGCGCTCGAGCATCTGACGTTGCCCATCAAGGTTTTTTTGCCAGAGGTCACGGCGTGTGAGGAGCTCACGTTCACGTAGCAAGCCACCGGTTTTTGCGTTAAAGCCCGGAAAAAAGAAGTACGACGACAAACCATCGCCCCGCAGCGAAGGTAGGCCATGACAACCTTCAACCCAAGTCTCTGCACTCAGATATTCAAGATTGAGCCAAAGCGCTTGCCTCTGATGCAACTGTGCAATATAAGTTGCAGGTAAGTCACAAGAAAAACTGCACAGCACAATTGGGTAGGGGATCAGATCGGGAGCAGGGTTGCCCCAATGAATGATCTCGATATGCTCGATCACTTGTTGCAAAGCATGTAGATGAACACGGGCTTCAAGCCGTTGAAAACTTTTTAAGTCATCCACCCACAAGCGAATTGACCAATTATGTTCACGTTGCAGTTGGCGTACCAGACGCCAGGTCACGCCGATGTCGCCATAGTTGTCGACGACTCGGCAAAAGACGTCTGCCTGCATGATCAGTGAAAGTGGGCGGGCGCCGTCTCGGCGTCTTCGGGTAATTCGGCGTGCACCATCTCACCAGATGGATTGGGAAAATACGGCGCACCACAATCGTCGCAAAACTCAGGGCTTAACATACTAGGCAGTCGCCGGATGTCGGTAATGCCACACTCTTTGAGCAAATTCGTGATTTCGTCGATGGTCTCGATCGGCGCAGGTTGCCCTTCGAGCAAGGGCTCGTCTTCTTCGCGACCGTAGAGCGGCCAGAGGCAACCATAGATGACTTCAGTTTGATTTTTTTGTGTAAAACCAATTCGGTATTCTTCGATCGTGCGTTCGCCACACCCCACGATCACGGCACGCAACTGACTGGCTTCAAGCTGTAGCGCCCCTTCAAGCCATACCACTGCTGACTTAATTGAGAGGGGGCGAATTCGACGATCGGCTTCGCGGTTGCTGACGTAGTATGCATCAGGCACTAAAATTTCAAAGCCGCAGCCAGCTAACAGGTTTGCAAAAATTGGTTGGGTATCCGTAGTCCATTGTTCGAGACATGCTTCGCGACCATCTCCGAGTTCGCTCGGCGTTTCTTGCCAGCGAAATACGGGTTTGCCTTCTGGCACGGCAACACCAATCGCAATGTAGCGGGTGTCTGCCAACATGTTGAATGAGTCGGGCTCGTGATTCAGCTTGGGGGGCCCACTGGGCAAATCCAAAGCGGTGGCGCCCAGCTTATGCAGCCAATCGTAGGTTTCGCAAAGCGTCCGTGGCATTTGATCGAGGCTGATTAACTGCGGCATCATCGCAATTTGTGCACCAGTTGCCAGGACGTGTGTTTGTAAATGACCCGCCAAGCTCGCGACAATGCTGTCGCTTAACGCGATTGCTGGGATGCTATAGCGTGTCCAAGCAACTAAAGGCGCAATGACAAGTAAAACGTCAAAGCGTTTGCCCTCTTTTTCAAGAACGCAAGATTCCGAATGGGTTTCGGCCTGTTCGATCAGAACTTCATAGCCGCCTAGATGAGTGGTCGAGAGGTGATCGAGCGCAGCATCAAGCGTGGCGTCATTTCCGGCACGCATGAGTTTGCTTAAGATGTTGGCGAGTTCGGTTTCCCAGAAGCGGTCTTCAACCCTACTGCCAGAGTGATGCAAGGCAAGCGACAGGGTGACTAAGCGTGACGCGTCGCGATTGAGCCGTTTAGGAGAAGAGGAAGCGCGAGCACGAGCCATAAAAATGTCAGAAACCAGAAAAGCAGGAAGAAAGAACTCTAGTGTAACGAACTATCTACACGAATCGTTGTTTGTTCGCTGGATGAGGTTTGAGCGGCTGGTGTCGGCCATCTCGTCAGAGCGAGCCCAACCTAATCAACAATGCCCTTAAGAAAACCTCGTAAAGAGAAAAACCCCGTAAAGCTGGACAAGAGTCCAACTTTACGGGGCTGTTCAGCTGAGCGAGGTTTTTAACCGACGCCCAGTTAAGGCTTAAGACGCAATCGTATCGGCTACATCTTTGTAGTCGGCGATCTTGTCAAAATTGAGGTATTGATAGATCTTGTCGCCGTTTTCGTTGATCACACCGATATCGGCCATGTACTCGGCTTTGGACGGGATTTTGCCCAGTTTCGAGCAAATCGCGGCCAGTTCGGCTGAGCCCAGGTACACGTTAGTGTTCTTGCCCAAACGGTTCGGGAAGT
>CALCPT010000271.1 GCA_937897265.1 uncultured Alcaligenaceae bacterium | reverse complement strand
ACGCGATGCACTTCTTCGTCGGACACGAAGGCGCCATGTACTCGTACCGGCAAACCGGTACCAGACGGCATATACAACATGTCGCCTTGACCTAGCAGCGCCTCGGCACCCATTTGGTCGAGGATGGTGCGTGAGTCGATTTTTGACGACACTTGAAACGAAATACGGGTAGGAATGTTGGCCTTGATCAGACCAGTAATCACATCAACGCTTGGCCGCTGGGTTGCCAGAATTAAATGAATGCCGGCCGCCCTGGCTTTTTGTGCCAAACGGGCAATCAGCTCTTCAATCTTTTTACCAACCACCATCATCAAATCTGCAAGCTCGTCGATGACCACCACGATGGTAGGCAACTCTTTCAGTGGCTCTGGGGCATCGGGGGTGAGAGAAAATGGATTTGGGATTGGTTCTTCACGCTTGATCGCATCTCGCACTTTGGTGTTAAAGCCAGTGAGATTACGCACGCCGAGTTTACTCATTAAACGGTAGCGTTTTTCCATTTCGCCAACGCACCAGTTCAAAGCGTTCGCAGCCTGACGCATGTCGGTGACCACTGGTGCCAACAGATGCGGGATCCCCTCGTAAACGCTCATCTCAAGCATTTTTGGATCAATCAAAATCAACCGCGTTTGCGAAGCATCTGCCTTGTAAAGCAAAGACAGGATCATCGCGTTAATCCCAACTGACTTACCCGAGCCCGTTGTGCCGGCCACTAGCAAATGCGGCATTTTGGCCAAATCTGCAACCACAGGGTTACCGGCGATATCTTTACCCAGTGCCATCGTGACCACAGAGTGACTCGAGTGATACGTTTGCGAGCCTAAAATTTCTGAGAGCTTCACCATTTGCCGGCGCGGATTGGGCAACTCAAAACCCATCAAGTTCTTGCCTGGAATGGTTTCGACCACACGAATACTCACCAAACTTAACGCACGCGCCAAATCCTTTGCAAGGTTAACGATCTGACTGCCTTTGACACCCGTTGCCGGTTCGATTTCATAGCGCGTAATCACCGGGCCAGCCTGAGCGGCCACCACGTGCACTTCGACACCAAAGTCGGCCAACTTCTTTTCAATCAGTCGCGACGTAAATTCAATGGTTTCATCAGAAACCGTTTCAAAGGCTTCTGGCGCTGGGTCGAGCAAGCTCAATGCCGGCAAGCTTCCGGCTTCAGTGGGTTCAGAAAATAACGACTGTTGCTTCTCTTTGTGTACGCGCTCGGATTTAGCAACTGCAACGATCGCCGGTTCGATTCGAATCGGATGCTCGTGCACAGTTTTTTCTTGCTTGGCCTCAACCTGCTCGTGGCGCACCGCCTGCGCGACCTGCCCTGCCCGACGGTCTAGTCTTGCGGTTTGCACGTTTTTAACTTTGAATACGAGCCACTCAAAACACTGTCCGGTTTTTTCGGCCACAGTCAGCCAAGAAAAACTAAAAAATAAACTAGTCCCTAAAGCAATCAGTGCAATCAAAATCACCGTGCTGCCAGAAAACCCGACAGCTTGCGACAAGAAACCAGACCAAGTACTGCCAATGACGCCGCCGGCACCGCTTGTGAGGTCGGTACGACCTGGTAACTGCATTCCCCACGAACTGAGGCGATAAGCCTCGAGCCCAACTGACCCGAGCAAGGCCATCACAAAACCAATGCCTTGCTCCCAGCGCACGCGAGCCAAGGCCTCAGGCTCGCCGCGCGTTCGGATTTGGGTCGCCAAACGCAGGTAACCCGCGTGAACGCGATGCAACAACAACACAACCCACCACCACGCTGAGTAACCAAACAAATACAACAAGATATCAGCCGTGTATGCCCCCACCCAGCCCCCTCGGTTGTGCAAGACCTCGACATCACGCCCTACCGAATGAGACCAGGCGGGGTCAGTCAGGCTCCAGGTGGAAAGCACTAGCGTTAACCAAGCGGCCATCACCGCAAACAAAATCCAACGCGCTTCTCGAATCAGCGAGAGCAATTTAGACTGAAAGGCTGAGGGGCCATTTCGGGTGTTTCGGGTGGCGCGCGGAGCGCTAGTAGCGGCAGCAGAAGGTCTAGGCATAGAGAACATTATAATTTGCTGCTTAAACTCGAGGGAAATCCTGATGACAACGCCAAAACATGCCAAAGTTCTAATTCTCGGATCAGGGCCGGCCGGCTATACAGCAGCCGTGTATGCAGCACGTGCCAACCTGAATCCCGTCATGATCACTGGTCACGCACAAGGTGGCCAACTCATGACAACCACCGAGGTGGATAACTGGCCTGCCGACGCCGCTGGGGTTCAAGGCCCCGAATTGATGCAGCGCTTTCAGGAGCACGCTGAGCGTTTCAAAACCGAGATCATTTTTGATCACATCCACACAGCAGCCCTAAAAGAGAAACCTATTCGTCTGGTTGGTGATTCTGGAACTTACACCTGTGATGCCTTAATTATTTGTACTGGTGCTTCTGCTCAATACATCG
>CALCPT010000270.1 GCA_937897265.1 uncultured Alcaligenaceae bacterium | reverse complement strand
TACGAGATACATTGGCGTGACTGGAGTTCAGACGTGTGCTCTTCCGATCTCTCGGCAACGCTTTGTAGCCTTGGCCTTTGATTACCCCGAGACTGCGCACGAGATAAAGATCGTTTGTTGCGAGACTGGGTTGGCTGAGGATATCGCTCAAAAACTAGTCAGTATCGCGCAAAAATCACGCTCACTGACGCAGCGTGGTTTAGCCGAAGGGGTATCCACAAGGATGTTGAGTCACGCGGCAACGCTGATCCAGCAGGGCGCGACAGTGCGCGCCAGCTGTGAGTTAGCTTTGATTAATCCGTTGAGTGATGACCTTGACGTATTGCGTGCCTTACGGGCATTGGTTGATGCGCAGCTTGGATGAAGGACCACCTTTCTGTACAAACGTTGGATTCGCTGCGGCTCGTACTTTGTGCCTTGGCTCAGAAAAGCGTTGCAATCGAAATCAGGGTGCACGCTGGCTTGCAATGCTCCGAGCCGAGCGCGCCTCAAACACGAACGGTTCTGACCGCCACGCATGTCTGGCTTCCGGCATTCACACCTCTTGCGCAAGGTGCTCAAGAGCACGATGAACTTCAATTAGCGCGCGTAGCCCACGCGGCCGCGCATTTTTTGTTTAGCCAAGCCGGTCGCTCAACCAATGGTTTAAAGCCAATGGGTGTGGCTGTCGTGTCTGCCTTTGAGGATGCGCGTGTCTATCGTTTATTATGCGCAAAGTATCCCGGTATCCGGACCTGGTTTGCGCTCGGTAATCAATCGCGTGGGCAAAGTGTGTCGGGCTATTTCACATCTTTAATAGAGGCACTCACGACTGCGCTCGTGCAGGGCCCAACCGGGCAAGAGCCCTATTGGGTCAGTAAGGCATGCAGACTTTTTTTTGAACATGAAAAGCAGCACGGGTTGGAAGACTACGATGGTTTTCGTCGCATTGCATCGATCATGGCCAATGATCTTAGGCAGATGCGCGTACAGTTCAATCCAAATCAATATCTTGTGCCGTTGGCGTACCACGATGATCATTCTTATCTGTGGAACTTTGAGCATACAGGCGCGCAGTCAGAGCTGAACAAGAGCATTGCCTCGCAGCCAAGTGTCATACCGCGTGAGCGCAGCGAGTCAAACGAGATGCCTCCCGAGGCAGCTCACGCCCCGGGGTCAGACTCAAAGCGACGTCAGTCGATTGAGGCCTATGTTGCTTCGGCTCCAGGCTCAGAGGTCGCCGCATTGGTCGCGGGACGCTCAATATTTCTATATCCAGAGTGGTATCAGCGCACTTGCGTCTTACGCGAGAATTGGTGCACGGTCATCGACGATGCCGCCTTTCCTTCGGACGGGAATGAAGAGGCTGGCCCCCCGACTGAGGGCTTTGACCCGAGGCCTCTGAGCTTCAGGCTGTTGGGCGCCGAGCGGGGTCACACGCAACGACGACAATGGCAAGGTCATGAGCTTGATATGGATGCCTTGATCGACTATCGAGCCTCGCAGCGACGAGAGGGCAGCACAGACCCCCGCGTTTTTCAAAACCCGCACTTGCGCGCTAGCACCTTAAGCATACTGCTGCTGATGGATCTGTCTGCTTCGACCGCGACTACGGTAGGCGACGCTCAGCTTTCAATTCTTGCGTTACAAAAAAAGGCAGCGCTTGATGTCGCCTGCGCGGCTCGTGCGCGTCAAGACCGGGTCGCGATCCATGGCTTCAGTTCGAATACCCGCCACGCAGTGAGTTACACCCGATTTTTAGAGTTCAATCAACCGCTTTCAGCGTCTGTATTTGCACGGATTGCTCAGGCGCGAGCTGAATATTCAACCCGCTTGGGCGCCGCGTTGAGGCACGCGACGCTCGCCGCAGGTCAAGAAACGACTGAGAGACGCGCAGTGATTGTCTTGACCGATGGAGCACCGTCGGATATTGATGTATTCGACCCTGACTATTTGATTGCAGATGCGGCGAGAGCGGTCAGTGAGGCGCGTGCTACTGGAGTGCAGGTCTATGGCTTAGTGATGGACGCTCAGGCTAGACCTTATGCTGAGGCGGTATACGGATTGCGCGCCAGGCAGATTCTTGAACATCCCGAAGCCTTACCGCGCTATCTATCGATGCTGTATCAACAACTCAGAAAGTAACACTGGTTTACGTTACGCTCTTTAGAAGTTCCTGACAGTATAATCAAGCATGTAAAAGCTACTACAACAACAGAAGAAAACCTAGTATGCCTGTCCATGACTTCATCTTAACCCTAGCCTGCCCTGACCGCACGGGCATCGTTTATAACGTCAGTGGTTTGCTGCTGAAGCATCAAGGTAACATCATTGACGCTCAACAGTTTGGCGACGGCGAGACAGGTCAATTTTTTTTGCGCGTGCACTTTGCCCTGCCTGATGGTGTTGGCATCGAACAAGTCAAAACCGACTTTGTGATTTTGGCGCCCCAGTTTCAAATGTCCTGGCAGTTACATGACGCACAAAAAAAAGCGCGCTTACTGGTTTTGGTCAGTAAGCAAGGTCACTGCTTAAACGATCTGCTTTATAGAGTGCACTCAAAACAGGTGAACGCCGATATAGTCGGGATTGTGTCCAACCATCAAGACTTTGCGCAGATGGCAAAATCTTACGAAATCCCTTTTCATTATTTGCCAGTTACCCCTGAAACTAAGGCCTCGCAAGAGGCTGCTATTTTAGCGATCGTCAAGCGCGAAGAAATCGATTTAGTCGTGCTTGCACGCTACATGCAAATTTTGTCACCTGAGCTATGCTCTGCTCTAAGAGGCAAAGCGATCAACATTCATCACAGCTTTTTACCAAGCTTCAAGGGCGCACGACCTTACTATCAGGCGCACGCGCGTGGCGTTAAGATTATTGGGGCGACGGCGCATTACGTCACGCACGATCTTGACGAGGGTCCGATCATCGAGCAAGACGTGCAACGCGTCGATCACACCATGAATGCGCAAGATTTAACGCAAGTTGGCAGCGATATTGAATCGCGGGTGCTATCGCGGGCTGTGTCTAGTCATGTTGAACATAGAATCTTAGTCAACGGCAGTAAAACGGTCGTGTTCCGATAGTGTTGAGTCATTTTATTGATATTTGCCCGATGGGCGCGCACTCTTTTTTAGTCATTCGCAATAAAAACGAGGGGGCTAAATCAATTAACATTGTGTCGTTTCAGCGACGCGATTCGCGTCTGCCCCGCGATCAATAGATGCAAAAGCCAAGGAAGTTCGTCCATGCCTGATTTATTCTCACCCTATACGCTCAAGGGAGTCACGCTCCGCAATCGCATTGCGATGTCGCCGATGACGATGTATCGGTCTGAGCCAGATGGCAAGATGAACGATTTCCACCTGATGCTGATGGGCTCGCGTGCGGCCGGCGGGTTCGGCTTAATCTTCCCCGAACAAATCGCCATCACACCCGACGGCCGCACCAGTACCTCGTGTGCCGGGTTGTGGGAGGACGAGCAGATCGAAAGCATGGCCCGTGTAGTCAGGATGATCAAGGATATGGGTGCGGTGCCAGCCATTCAACTGGGCCATACGGGTCGTAAGGGAAGCGAGCAAAAGCCTTGGGAGGGTAAGTTGCAAATCGCCCCAGACCATCCTGATGGCTGGCAGGTGCGCGGTCCCTCGCCCATTCCATATGGCGGGCGCTTCCCATATCCCGTGCACGAACTCACCGTTGACGAAATTCATGCGTTGCACCGGGCCTATGCGGCCGCCGCAAAACGGGCCCTCGCGGCTGGCTTCGAGTGGCTAGAAATGCACTTCGCACACGGTTATCTCGGCGCAAGTTTTTTCTCACCCTTGGCAAATCAACGTACGGATGCTTACGGCGGAACGCTCGAGAATCGGCTTCGATTTCATCGCGAGGCGCTTGATGCGGTACGTGCCGTTTGGCCTGAGCGCCTACCGCTCACGATGCGTCTGGTAACGGATGATTACCATGAAGACGGCGTGCAGTTTGATGAAGCGGTTTGGGCGGTCGCGCAGTTAAAGAACCACGGAATTGATCTGGCGGATTTGAGCATCGGTCTAAACACCGACGACATGCGCGAGCCTCCATTCTCTCGCGCGGCCTTCATGGTAGAGCGAGGCAGTCGCGTGCGTCGGGAGGTCGGAATTCCGGTGGCGGTTAGCTGGAACCTAGGGCAGCCTGCAGTGGCGAACCAGGTGATACGTGAAGAACTTGTCGACTTGGTGTTTCTGGGGCGACCAGCACTTGCTAACCCGCATTGGCCAATCTGGGCCGCGCGTGAGCTTGCTCACGAAGACCCGTTCTCTCTGTTGCCGCGCGACTGGTCGTGGTGGCTAAAAAACCGGCCGGGCTCTGAAAATTCGCACGGCTGGCCGGCGCCAGCAATTGCCAGTTGAGGAAGTGGCTCGGTTAGAGCGCTAGTCGCTGGTTCGAGTCCAATTCGAGGCGCAAAGAAAAAGACTAAAAAGTCTTGAGATAAAATTATCTTAAGGCTTTTTTCTTTTGCTGCGTGGGCGACTCATCGGAGATCAGTGTGAAACGCTTTCTTGCGTCTGTTGCAGCGCTTTTCGCTATCCTCTTTTCGGTTTTCCTAGAGGCCGCCCCACTCACTGCGCCGTCTGGCCTTGCTGAGGGCTCCACGTTCCGTTTTATTGTTGTGACGTCAGGTACGTACCAAGCGAACTCGACCGACATTAATACTTACAACGCCAACGTACAAACTGATGCTAATGGTGCGACCTTCGGAGGTGCGATCATCAATTGGAAAGCTGTTGTTTCCACATCTGCAGTCGACGCTCGCGATAACGTCGGTGGCTTTGGGACGAATGTGCCGATTTATCGCTCGAACGGCACACTCTTTGCTAGTAATCTGACGACTGGCGCAGGAGGGCTTTGGAGAGGAGGCGGTTTTGCGGCTGGATCGAGTGGCAAGATCGTTCAAATTAATGGCTTAGACCCACCTACGAACGTAGCGTGGACGGGCTCTACTAACGGCGGAATACGTAAAGCAGGCAACGAAGTCGGGAGCGCTAATCCTGGCATTGGTGTACCGAGCCTAACAGATCAATTTTGGATAGCAATCGGCACCCTCGGCGTAGGCACCCTGCAACAACTGTATGCGATATCTGAGTTACTCACTGTGCCGATCTCATCATCATCGGCTGGCTCAAGCGGCTCGGATGGCTCGACCACCACAAGCACTTCCACCATCATAAGGGGTACGAGTATTGCCTTATCCTCTCTTGGTGCGAGTCCAGTCCTTGCGGGTGGCACGCTGGTGCTCCTGCGCGGCGATCGCTCAAGCGCAGCTTTTAGTATTTCAAACGCAAGCACCATTCTGAATCCAAGCTCTGGCAGTGCAACCCTCTCAGGTTCATTCTCGGGTGCGGGCGGCTTAACGTTCACAGGTGCGGGTACGACTGTGATGAGTGGCGCGAACACCTACAGTGGTGGCACGACGGTTTC
>CALCPT010000269.1 GCA_937897265.1 uncultured Alcaligenaceae bacterium | reverse complement strand
AGTTCAGACGTGTGCTCTTCCGATCTACTGAGCGATGTTTGCCGCCAGTGCAGCCAATCGCGACGGTTAAGTAGCTGCGGGTGTCTTCTGTGTAGCGCGGTAGCCACTTACGGATAAAACCTTCAATATCGGCGACCATTTGCCGCACATCGTCAGAGCTGGCAAGCCAGTCGGCGACCGGTTGGTCGCGCCCTGTCAATGGGCGCAAGGCCGGGTCGTAGTGTGGGTTGGGTAAACAACGCACGTCGAACACCATGTCGGCATCACGCGGCACGCCGTGCTTGAAAGCGAAGGACTCAAAGGTCAGCACTAAAGGGCTGCGATCAGCCTGCACTAAGTCGCGCACCCAGGCGCGCAATTGACCGGGGGTGAGCCCAGACGTATCGATCACTTGCCCCTGGCTGCGCAGCGGATCTAAGAGTTCGCGTTCTTGGGCGATGCAGTCCTCGAGTGATAGCACCTTGCCCTTTTTGCGCATGCGATCTGAGAGAGGATGGCGACGTCGTGATTCAGCGTAGCGCTGTAAGAGCGTCTCATCGGTCGCCTCAAGAAAGACGATGCGTAATTGTGTGTTGCCAGCACGCAGCGCGGTAATGATCTCAGGCAGTTCGCCCAACTCATCGGCAGAGCGTGCATCAATCGCGACTGCAATGCGTTCACCAGCATTGTCGCGACGTGAAGTAATAAATTCGTGAAGAAACCGTACAGGTAGGTTATCGACACAGGTGTAGTCTGCATCTTCAAGCATTCGCAGGGCGACTGATTTGCCAGAGCCCGAGATACCTGTGATCAATACAACGTTTAGAGCACCCATTTAAGTGTTGCCCTGTGCAATGGCTGCGGCTTGACGTTCCATGAATTCAGTCAGGGTGTCAATCCCGCGTAATTTTAGAATGGTGTTTCGTACCGCCGCCTCGACGAGCACGGCTAAATTGCGACCCGCAGCGACCTGCAGCATGACTTTACGAATTGGACAGCCGAGCAGCTCTTGGGTCATGTCTTGGAGTGGCAGGCGTTCGAATTTGTCTTGAGCCGTGGCACGTACCAGATGCACGATTAACTTGAGTTTCATTTTTCGACGCACTGAGGTTTCGCCAAAAATTGTACGGATGTTGAGCAGCCCTAACCCCCGTACTTCGAGCATGTTTTGGAGAAGCGCGGGGCAGTGCCCGTCAATTACATGGGGAGACGTGCGCGAGAGCTCGACCGCGTCATCAGCGACGAGGCCGTGACCGCGTGAAATTAATTCAAGCGCCAACTCGCTTTTGCCCAAGCCAGATTCACCTGTGATCAACACACCTAAGCCGAGCACATCCATAAAGACACCATGAACGGTCGTGACCGGTGCCAGGCGCCGACTAAGATAAATCCGTAGTAAGTCGATCAGTTGTGCAGCGGGTACGGTGGTCGTTAGTAAGGGAACATGATTGCGATCGCACTCTTGAATCAGGTCGTCGGTCGCCGTCAAGCTATCCGCGATCAGAATCGCAGGGACGCCACCTGCCAAGAGCTCTTCAAGGTGGTGTACGCGCCGGCGTGTATCAAAGCGTGTGTAATAGGCCATTTCTTCGCGCCCAAACACTTGAATGCGCGAGGGGTGGATCAAGTTCAAATGGCCGATCAGATCGGCTGCCGCCATGCCGTTGTCGGGAATGCGACGATCTGCTGCTGACTGGCCTGCCACCCAATTAAAGGGGATATCTTCAAGATTGTCGTCTACTAGATCTTGCACCGTCAGCATAGCGGCTCCGTGGGGTTAAGCGAGTGTACCTGTCGGTGTTTAGACTAAGCCTGTCGTGAGTAGGCGGTGCACCACAGTGGTATCGGTTTCGCGCGCTAAGGCCAGACGAAAGGTTTCGTCTGAAAATAATTGTGCAACCTCAGCTAGTATATCTAGATGTTGCTGCGCTGCGTCTTCTGGCGCTAGCAGAAAGAGAAGTTGATTGACGGGTAGTCCGTCAGGCGCTTCAAAGGCAATTGGTTTGGCCAGTCTAAAAAAAGCGGCTACCGAGTGTTTGAGGCCTTTCACGCGCCCGTGCGGCACGGCAATGCCAGCCCCTAGGCCCGTTGAGCCTAGACGTTCGCGTGCAAACAAACTTTCGTAGACGGCCGCTCGCTCAAGCCCGTGTCTATTTTCAAACAAGAGACCTGCTTGTTCGAACACCCGCTTTTTACTGGTGACTGCCAGCTCAAGCACAATGTTTTCAGCCGGCAAGATGCGTGACAAAAGTTTCATGAGGTGATTATATGACGCGGCATTTGGAGCGTGTTCGATAGTCTGACAGGCAAGCGCAATCAAGTCTAGAGGTGACTCGTTGGATTTTTTTGAGGGAGCTAGGGCGTTAAAAAGACTTGCCCCCAAGTTGGACGGCGATGACTTGGGGGCTGTTGAGCGCAGTACGGCTAGCTGTTAGAACTTAGACTGTTTCAAATAGCTGGCGCTTGGCTGCGATGTGATGGTGGTTTTGGGTGCGATCTTTATGTTGAATAATCTTGCGATCAACCTTATCGACGAGTAGGTCGATTGCGGCATAAAGATTCTCGGCTAAGGCCTCGCAATGAATGTCTTTACCGCGGACATGAAGCGTGATTTCGGCTCGGTGTTTTAAGGGTTCGACCGAGAGCATGACTTGGATGTCGATCACGTGGTCAAAATGACGCAGAACGCGTGCTGTTTTGTTGTGGATGTATTCACGTATTGCAGGGGTAACGTCTAAATGGTGACCAATAATACTTAGGTTCATAGCGTACTCTCCAAAAAAGTGAAGGGGTGCGCGGATGCGCGAACAGGATGTCTGGGCGAACCTCGTTTTTGAGTGGATAACAGCTTTAGTTTAGTCAGATCGCCCCAGAAATCAAGCGAAAAAGACACATTTATGTCAGTTTGAAGACATATATTTTGAGCAAAGTTGTGCGCCCGCAAGCGATGGCCTTTAAAAAGCCAGTTACATCTTGAAATGTTCGCCTAAATAAACCTTGCGTACCGAGGCGTCATTGATGATGTCATCAGGCTTGCCAGTGGTCAACACTTTACCTTCGCTGATAATGTATGCGCGGTCACAAATACCTAAGGTTTCGCGGACGTTGTGATCGGTGATTAACACGCCGATTCCTCGGCTTTTCAGAAAGCGCACGATTCGCTGGATTTCGATCACTGCGATGGGATCAACGCCGGCGAACGGCTCGTCGAGCAAAATAAAACGTGGGCGGGTGGCCAGTGCACGCGAAATCTCAACCCTGCGTCGTTCGCCCCCTGACAGCGAGAGAGCGCTGTTACGCCTGATATGCGTGATTTGAAGCTCTTCGAGCAGCGAGTCAAGTTGCTGCTCAATCATCGTTTTTGAAAACTTTTTGCCCTCGTGGTCAATTTGAAGTTCGAGCACGGCACGAATGTTTTCTTCGACAGTCAGGCGTCTAAACACAGAGGCGTCTTGCGGAAGGTAAGACACCCCACGACGCGCGCGCTGATGGATCGGCATGCTGCTGATGGGAGTACCGTCAATTTCGATGCGGCCCGCGTCCGCTGCGACGAGGCCGACGATCATATAAAAACTGGTGGTTTTGCCCGCGCCGTTTGGGCCCAGCAGGCCAACGACTTCGCCACTGTTGACCGAGAGCGATACGTCTTGCACCACCATGCGCCCGCCATACGACTTGCGCAAACCCGTCGCGCTTAGCCGCCCTGGGGTGAGTTGTTCAGCGGAGGATGTCGAGCCGACTTCGTTGGTTGTTTGCATGTGACCAAAAGTTAAGGGCGAGCAGGCGCGGGTTGACGTCGCGCCCCAGCGGCAGGTGCTGCTGGTTTAGCGGGGGCGATGCTTGGGGCCGCTGCGGGCAAGCTGGCTTCTTTCGCCTTGCACTCTGCAACGGCTGCATCGGCCCGTGCGCGAGGTTGTGCGACCGAACGCACTCGCCCGCCACTGTTGGCTGAGTCAGGACCAGAAAACGCTTCGTAGACATCGGTTTTTTGGCTGTAGCGGACGCGCTCGCCGCTGACTGTGTCAAAGTGTTGACCACAAATGTAACGTGTCACGATGGCCTGACCGATCAAGTCAAAGGTTTCCGTTTTACCGTTGTATTCGGCGCGTACGCCGACCCCTTCAAGGACTTCGTAGACTTCTGGACGCGCTTGGCGAATCAACACACGTTTGCCAGGTTTCACAGTGCCCGTGCCGTATTGAAAACCTTCAGGGTCTTCGCGCAGATGCAGGGTATCTGCATTCATGGTCATCAGCCCGCGCGTCATCACAACGTTGCCGTTAAAGGTACTTTCTCTCTTCGTGTCGTCAAAATGTAAAGTATCCGACAAGATTGTTGTCGTCGGCTCTTCTTTTGGCGCTAAGGCGGCGGTTGACGCGGGTTTTTTTTGTGCCTGCGCCACGCCTAGCAAAGTGCACAGGACAAACGCTAACAACAAGCGAATCGAGCGGTGAGAGTACAGGTCAATCATCATCGTTTGGGCCGTGTCGCAGCGGGTTCATTGGTGTCGGTGGTGTCTTTCGGTGCAATTTCAACATCGGTTGATTTAAACACGTCTAATTGCTGTGTGGCATTGTTATAGCGCATGCCCGTGCCGCTCATGCGCGAGCGTCCACTCGTGGCGATGGCGGGGAGGTCAGTGTAGGCCAGGTCTTTTTTGATCAACATGGTGACTTCATCGCTGCGAAAGTTCAGTGGTTGACGCTCGGCGTCTGCGAGTCTGAGCAATACAGCATCGCCCTTCATCACAATACGATCACCCTCGTCAAAGACGGTCGCTGTGCGTGAGGTGGCGATGGTGAGCGGGTTATCCGCTTTTAGGCCAAACGCGCGCGGGCGGATGACATCGTAGGATTGATCGTCTGGAAAGTGTTCCATTAGATCGCCTTCAAGTCGATGAATCACTAAACCTTTTTCATCGGTGCGTACCAGCACAATTTTTGTCGCCCAGTGATCACGTTCGTGTGTCAGCCTGACGGGAGGGTCAATTTCAACGGCCCGTTGAGAATAATCAGCGGCCCACCAAGTGCCCATCACCAGAGAGGTGAGGATCACCAGCGAGACGATAATGGCAAACCGTTCTTTCATTGAGTGACCTTCACTGCACCGGCCCCGAGCCGAGTAGCCC
Organism: uncultured Alcaligenaceae bacterium; assembly: GCA_937897265.1. GTDB lineage: Bacteria > Pseudomonadota > Gammaproteobacteria > Burkholderiales > Burkholderiaceae_B > Zwartia. Next base: position 3,417 of record CALCPT010000269.1, on the reverse strand, counting down.
AGGTTGGAAAAAGACCCCAAGGCGCTGTTGGGCAGCCAAAATGAGGTCGCAGCATTCGCGAGCGGCCCCGTGGCCACCGCGTCGCTCTGAGACCCAGTGCGCGGCCTGCGTGATGTAGGTTGGCGCATCGGGTACTGAAGCCGAAAATCCAGCGCGCTGCAACGCAGGCAAATCTATCAGGTCGTCGCCCATAAAGCCTGTTTGCTCAAGCGCGACGCCAAAACGCGTGACCAGTTCGGATAAGACCGCGCCTTTATCGCGGACGTTTTGCATGACGGCGCCCAAGCCTAACTCGGCTGCGCGCCGAGCGATGATCGGGCTCTCGCGACCAGTTACCAACGCGACTTGGATGCCGCTGACTGCCAACATTTTTAAGCCATGACCGTCTAAGGCATTGAAGCGCTTTAGGGTCTCGCCCTGCTCGGTATACCAAAGCCCCCCGTCTGTCAGTACCCCGTCGACATCGAACACCATGAGCTTGAGGCGCTGGAGGCGCGCACGGACAGACGGGTCAATCCGAGCCAAAATCAGGGCCTCGGCAGGGTGGGCGATAGGGATTGAACGTTTCATGTGTGGTGTGGCTCTAGATCACTTTTGCGGCCATCAAATCGTGCATATGCACAGCGCCCGACAATACCCCGTCGTCTTGGCAGACCAACATGTGGTTCAGTCGATGATTGTCCATAATGAGCGCAGCGTCAACCGCCAAGGCATCGGCACTGATGGAGCGAGGGTTGAGCGTCATGCCGGCTGTGACAGTCAGTTCGCGAATATCGCCTTCGCGCTCGATAAGGCGGCGCAAGTCACCATCGGTAAAGATTCCAAGGACCTTGCCTTGCGGATTCAGTACCGCAGTCATCCCCATGCCTTTGCGCGACATCTCTTCAAGAGCTTCTGACATCGTCGCGGTGGCGGCGACTGTGGGCAAGGCGCTGCCGCTTCGCATGACATCGGACACGCGGGTCAGCAGTTTTCGTCCGAGCGAGCCGCCTGGATGCGATCGGGCAAAATCCTCGGGGCCAAACCCGCGGGACTGCAGACACGCGACAGCCAAGGCGTCGCCCATTGCCAGCGACACGGTTGTACTAGAGGTAGGTGCTAGGTTCAGCGGGCAGGCCTCTTGTTCGACCCCAACATCAAGGTGCACTTCCGCCAGGCGAGCAAGCTCTGATTGAGGGTTGCCGGTCATGGCAATCACCTTGACCCCAAGGCGGTGGGCCGCGGGCAAGATCGACAGAATTTCTTGGCCTGCGCCTGAATACGATAAGGCCACCAATAGATCGTGAGCGCCGATCATCCCGATGTCGCCGTGCACGGCCTCAGCGGCGTGCAGAAAAAAAGAGGGCGTCCCGGTTGAGGCTAGGGTGGCGGCAATTTTTCGCCCGATATGTCCTGTTTTGCCTAAGCCGCAAACAATCACGCGACCTTGGCAGGCAAGGATGAGCTCGACTGCCTGAACAAACTCTGCGCCCAGGCGCGACTTCAAGGCCAGAATCGACTGAGCCTCGAGTTCGAGGGTGCGTCGGGCAGAGGTCAGCGTCGCCGAGTCATTGAGCGATATTGGGGGCAGGCGTGAATCTAGGCTTGTCATGGTCTGAGTTTAAACGGTTCGGCGCCCCGTTGGGGCGCCGCTAGCGTATTCTATGGGTCTGCGCATTTAATTTATTTTGTGTAGGTTTCTACTGATTTTCACTGCGGAGCGCTGTTTGATGATTACGCCAATTCCCTATCAAGACCCCAAGGATCTGGTGCGCGGACTCATCCGCACGGTGCCCGACTGGCCAAAGCCAGGGGTGATGTTTAGGGATATCACGCCCATGATGCAAGATCCGCGGGCCTTTCGCGCGTTGATTGATATGTTTGTCTATCGGCACATGCGTAATCGGCTGGATGCGGTGGTTGGGATTGATGCCCGTGGTTTCATTTTTGGCAGCGCGTTAGCCTATGCGCTGAATGTCGGTTTTGTACCCGTTCGCAAAGCGGGCAAGTTGCCATTTAAGACTGTGGCGCAGCCCTATTCGCTTGAGTACGGTGACGCGACTGTCGAAGTGCATCAAGACGCGATTAAGCCTGGGCAGCGCGTGCTGTTAGTCGACGATCTAGTCGCAACCGGTGGCACCATGCTGGCGGCGATCAAGTTGTTGCAACGGCTCGGCGGTAATGTCGCCGAGGCTGCGGCTGTGGTGAATCTTCCTGCCTTGGGGGGGGCGGCGCTAATTGCTCAAACTGACACGCCATTTTTTAGCGTCTGTGAGTTTGCTGATTGAACGGGTGCTGAAGCCCGCTTTGACAATCGTTCACTTGACGCTAAGTTCGGGCGAGCACTATAAAAATAGTTTGTAGACAGGGTTGTCTGACTCGTTGAAATACGGGTAGCCAACCTCGTCCAAAAAGGCCTTAAACGCCTTCTTGCTGCCGTGCGGCACTTGCATGCCGATCAAGACCTGACCGTACGCCGCGCCCTGATTGCGATAATGAAACAGACTGATGTTCCAGTCGGGTTTCATTGATTGCAAAAAGCGCGTCAGAGCCCCCGGGCGCTCTGGAAACTCGAACCGATATAGCAGTTCATTGCTGGCCAGCGCCGAGTGCCCGCCGACCATATGACGCAGATGCGTTTTCGACATTTCGTCGTGGGTGAGATCGAGCGTGGCAAAGCCAACCCCACATTGCCCGTCACCGCGCAGATCAGCCATGGGCTCGGCATGACGCTCGAGCAGTTCACCGGGGAGCTAGAGGACGATGAGTAGCTTCGATTGGCAATCGAAGTGGTTTGAAAACGGGGAACTTCGGTTGCCAACCGAAGCTCCGGTAAGGGCCGTCACCTATGATTGACTAACGGCAGCGCCGGGGGCTGTGCTCCAATGGCGAGCGTCACACCCGACGCACGCCATGAACCTCCCGCTGACCTCAAAAACACGCTTTTCCGCCTTGGGAGGCCGTTTTTGCCCTTCAACCGCCATACCGCGCCAAAAGGTATGGCTACCGGACGCTCCGGTAGCGCGGATGGCGACCAGGGTAGCGACCCCGCGCCGTCGGGTAGCGCTACCGGCGCAAAGGGTAGGCCTACCCCGCCGTGCGGTATCCCTACCGAACGAAATGGGACGGTTCCCCGGACGAAAAGGTAGCCCTACCGCGCGGCATGGTAGAGCCACCGCCGCGATGGGTATTCATAACCCGGCAAAAGGTATCGCTACCGCACGGCGCGGTCGTCATCCCGCGAGAGCGACCCGCCACCCCGCACGCGGCGGTATCGCCCAATTTTTGCAGACCCCTCAACCCCGAACCTCGACTCCATGAACTGGGATAACGGCCAATGGGACAGCGGCACTTGGGACCAGCCGTCCGACTACTTTTCACCTCAGCAGCTACAACCAGCAGCAGATGCAGGACCTCATCAACAAGGTGGATGAGCTG
>CALCPT010000268.1 GCA_937897265.1 uncultured Alcaligenaceae bacterium | reverse complement strand
ACGTGCATGGCTGTTTCGTCGGGTTTTTCGTCGACGCCCAACGGAATCGCAAAAATCACCCATTCGGCGTCATCATCCACCCCAACTTCGGCCAGAACTGACTTGCCCATATAGGCACTTAGGCCATCTGCCGTCTTACCCAGCATTAAGAGCTCTTGTTCGGTAAAGCGCAGGGTTAGGTCAGGTGTCGTCATATTGGGCAGGCCCCGGGCAGGGCAAAAGTTAAAAATAAGTTGTTCGAGCAGGGCGCAAAACCTTACTAGTCGCCATCATAGCCGCAAGCGCGTTTAGCCGAGCGCGGCCCCCCAAGCTCCGCCCCAAGCTCTACAATAGGCACCATTGATTGTTTTCACTAGAGCGACAGACCAAATGGCCCAGTACGTATACACCATGCACCGCGTCGGCAAGACCGTGCCACCCAAGCGTCAGATTTTGCGCGATATCTCGTTATCGTTTTTTCCGGGCGCCAAGATTGGCGTTCTGGGGACAAACGGGTCGGGTAAATCGACATTGCTTAAGATTATGGCCGGTGTCGATAAAGAGATTGAGGGCGAAGCCGTACCGATGCCCGGGCTAAATATTGGGTATCTTGAACAAGAACCCAAGCTCAACCCAGATCACACCGTGCGCGAAGCAGTTGAAGAAGGCTTAGGCGCTGTCGTTGCCGCGCGTAAGCGTTTAGATGCTGTGTATGCAGCCTACGCCGAGCCTGATGCCGACTTTGACGCGTTGGCAGCTGAGCAAGCTGAACTCGAATCAGTGATCGCAGCTGCAGCTTCGAGCGGTTCAGACGATATCGAAACCCAAATGGAAATCGCAGCCGACGCCTTGCGCCTGCCACCCTGGGACGCCAACGTAGGCAAACTCTCGGGCGGTGAAAAGCGCCGTGTCGCTCTGTGCCGCTTGTTGCTGTCTAAGCCAGACATGCTCTTGCTTGACGAACCCACCAACCACTTAGACGCTGAAAGCGTTGAATGGCTTGAGCAATTCTTGTCTAAGTTTCCCGGCACCGTGGTGGGCGTGACCCATGATCGTTATTTCTTGGATAACGCTGCTGAATGGATTCTTGAGCTCGACCGTGGTCATGGTATCCCTTGGAAAGGCAACTACAGTTCGTGGCTTGAGCAGAAAGATGCACGTTTGAAAACTGAAGAGTCGACTGAATCGGCGCGCCAAAAGACGATCAAAAAAGAACTTGAATGGGTACGTCAAAACGCTAAGGGTCGTCAGGCAAAATCCAAGGCACGTATGGCGCGCTTTGAAGAATTGTCATCGCACGAATATCAAAAGCGCAACGAGACCCAAGAAATCTTCATCCCCGTGGCCGAGCGCTTAGGCAATGAGGCGATTGAATTCGTTAACGTTAGTAAAGCCTTTGGCGATCGCCTGTTGATTGATAACTTAAGCTTTCGCGTGCCGCCAGGCGCAATCGTTGGCATCATCGGCCCGAACGGTGCCGGTAAATCAACGTTGTTTCGTATGATTGCAGGCCAAGAAAAGCCCGATAGCGGTCAGGTCAATATCGGCTCAACCGTCAAGATCGCGTTTGTCGATCAATCGCGCGATGCCTTACCTAACGATAAAACTGTGTTTGATTCGGTTGCCGATGGCGCCGATATTTTGACCGTAGGTCGTTTTGAAATGCCAGCACGTGCTTACCTTGGGCGCTTTAACTTCAAAGGCGCCGATCAAGGCAAGATGGTGGGGCAGTTGTCGGGCGGCGAGCGCGGCCGGTTGCACCTCGCTAAAACGCTGATCACTGGCGGCAACGTGTTGCTGCTTGACGAGCCTTCAAACGACCTTGACGTTGAAACATTGCGCGCCGTTGAAGATGCCTTGCTTGAGTTTGCCGGTTCTGTCATGGTGATCAGCCACGATCGCTGGTTCTTAGATCGGATCGCCACACATATCTTGGCCTTCGAGGGCGATTCGCAGGCGGTGTTTTTTGATGGTAACTATCAAGAGTATGAAGCCGACAAACGCCGTCGTCTGGGTGAAGCCGGTGCTGCGCCTAAACGGATTCGGTATAAGGCGTTGCGTTGATAGCAATGATGATTGATCAAATGCGAGTCATCAACTTTTCTGAAGCCAAGATTCAATTGAACCAGGTGATTGATCAAGTTGTTGATGAGGGCGATTTCACGATTATCTCTCGTAACGATGCCCAAGATGCTGTGGTTATGTCTTTAGATACCTTCAGCAGTATGCAAGAGACGCTGTATCTGTTACGTTCTCCAGAGAATGCTGCGCATTTGAATCGGTCGCTCGTTCAGTACCGAGGGCGCAGCGAGGAATATCACAAAAGCCCGCAGACGCTTCGGAATACATGAGTCCATATGATCCAGATCATGTCCGTTTGGGTTCTGCAGGCTAATATTTAACTATTAGTCTACGAACCTTTGAAGATGGAGCAAAAACATGGAAACGATCAATTTAAGTATCACCGGGATGACCTGCGGCAACTGCGTCAAGCATGTTGAAAAAGCGCTGAAAGGCGTTGCGGGTGTGACAGGGGTTGAAGTCGATTTGGCTGCGGGCGCAGCGCGCGTGGTGGGTGACTTCTCTAAGGGCACAGCGGCACTGCTTGATGTGTTGAACGAAGAGGGCTATCCCGCACAGGTCAAAAAATGAACTAGGCTAGGCTAGGCTCACTTTTTGACCCACCACGAACGCACCGTCACTGAGAGCTTACCTCGAATGAATCTTCGGTTTAGCCGGCGACTGAAGATTTAGTTTTTTACGGTTCGGCTCAACTTCGCTAAGCGGCTCGACGCACTGCATCGTGGCAAGGCACCGCTCGGTCAATAATTGATATTGACTGGTGCCCATCGATTTCCAGGCGATCTCTTGGTCTTTCAGCTCACGCACCACCTTTGCTGGCGCTCCCAAGACCATGCTGCGGGGTGGAATGATCATGCCGGCTTTGACAAAGGCCGAGGCCCCAACGATGCTGCAGGTACCTACTACCGCCTCATCCATCACCACCGCATTCATACCCACCAGCGCGTTACGTTCAACCCGGCAGCCATGCAAGATCGCCCCATGACCCACGTGACCGTCGACCTCAACTACGGTTTCGCGATCAGGAAACCCGTGCACCACGCAGCTATCCTGAATATTGGCGCCTTCTTCGATCACAATCCGCCCAAAGTCGCCACGTAAGCTCGCCAACGGCCCGATATAACAACGCGCGCCGATGATGACGTCACCGATCAACACAGCGGTGGGGTGTACGTAAGCGGTTGGGTGAACGACAGGGGTGATTCCGTCGATGGCATAGACCTTTAGCATGGTGGCTTGTCCTGTGTGTCATGAGCTTGCTAGCCTTGTTATCATACTTCTCATTCAACCTACACTGAGACATCATGAGCCGAGCCCTAGCCCAAACCCGTGACGCGTTTGCACACTTTCACAAAATCGAAACTCGCTGGAAAGACAACGACGTCTTTGCACACGTCAATAACGTTGTGTACTACTCATACTTTGATACCGCGGTCACCGCGTTTTTGATTAAGCAGGGCGTACTTGAATTGCAAAAGTCAAAGCATGTGGGCTTGGTGGCCGAAACACATTGCCGCTTCATCAGCTCGATGGCGTTTCCGGATATCGTGTATGTGGGCATGCGCTTGGGCAAGCTGGGTAACAGTAGCATTCGCTACGAAATCGGTATCTTCAGAAACGATGAAATGCAAGCGTCAGCGCAAGGGTACTTTGTGCACGTATATGTTGACTTGGCGACGAACAAAGCTGTGCCTGTGCCAGACTCGTTGGTCAAAGCCGCAGAGCTGCTGCGCGTCCCGGGTCTGGGCTTAGTCGAGCATTAACCTCAGCATGATCTTGGTTCGTTCGAATATGATCTAAAAGCGCAGATGACACTACGCGTGGTCGAGCATGAAGGACAGTACGGTTTTATTTTTTCTCACGCCAGCTGAAAGCGAAGGACACACCGTTTATGAAAATGCACATCCTCTCTGGCGGTCGTCTACGCTTGCGTAAAAGTATTTATATGCCAGATGCCGATCGGGCAGAGCTCATCGATTTACCGGTGAATTGCTATTTGTTGCGCCATCCAGAAGGTAATGTCTTGTTTGATACAGGCTGCCATCCTTCAACCACAACAGATGCGGCAGGCCGGTGGGGATCGATTGCCAAGGCGATTGTGCCGATCTCAAAGCTTGAAGACAACCTGATTGATCAATTGGCACTAGTCGGTTTACAGCCGAGCGATATTGACGTGGTGGTGAACTCACATTTTCATTCTGACCATTGTGGCTGTAACGAGTTCTTTAAAAAAGCAACGGTGATTTGCCACGCTAAAGAGCTTGAGGCTGCAAGTGAACTTGAGGCTGAAAAAATGGGCTACCTTGCGGTGGATTGGAAGCACGCATTACCCACCGAAACGATTACCGAGCAGCGTGACCTATTTAATGATGGCCGCATCGTATTGTTGCCTATGCCAGGTCATACGCCAGGTATGACAACTGCACTGGTGGGTTTAGATCGCTCTGGGTCATTTTTATTAGCTTCAGATGCGGTCGCCTTGCGTGCCAATCTGGATTTGGATATCAATCCCCGCAACACCTGGAGCCCTGAGCACTCTAGCCACTCGATGAGCGAGATCCGAAAAATAGAAAATGCCGGCGTCACAGTTTTGTTTGGACATGATGATGAGCAGGGGCGGGGGTTGTTGAAAGGGATTGAGTGTTACGACTAAAAGTCGCGGGATTGAATATTCATGAGCCCTCGACTGTCAGCGAAAAAAGTGAAGCAAATCGCTGATATATTTCTTCGTAGCATTTGAAACATTTGACATAGTTTTTTTCCGGTAATCTCGAGCCCCTTCGGCCTGTAGAACAGTTAGACTTGCGCCTCAAGCAAGTAGCATATCCAAAATTTATAAAACAAGACTGCTTTGATTCAATGGCTAGTCACGAGTCAGAGGCTCGTGCGTGATTTGTAGTTTCGACCTGCCATCGCATATCGCGAGCTCTCACAAATTATTAGCGATTGACTATTGTGGCATCACCAAGCTTTGCTGATAATCAATACAGATTGGAAGACTTTGATCAGGCCCTTCATGAGGCTTTGGCTCGTCAAGAATTTCTGCTTCATTACCAGCCTTATCTCGATTTGGCGACGTATCAGGTAGCGGGTGTTGAGGCCTTGATCCGGTGGCAGCACCCTTCGCGTGGTCTGCTTTACCCTGACGACTTTATTCCGCATGCCGAACGCACTGGGATGATCGACTCGATTGGTGAATGGGTACTACGTCAGGCATGTGCGCAAATGAGCGAGTGGATGGCGTTGGGCATTGATATCTCTTCTATAAGTGTGAACGTCTCGCCGCGTCAATTTAGCAATAGCGCTCTGCCAATGTTGGTTCAAGCTGTTCTAAACGAACATGCGCTGTCGGCGGCGCACTTGGATTTAGAAATTACAGAATCGATCGTACCCTCTGACGAAAAAATGATGCGTTCGAATATTGCTGCACTCAGACAACGAGGCGTTAAAATTTCGATCGATGACTTTGGTATGGGTTACTCGAGCTTAGAAAGGCTCAGGACGATCCAGGTCGATCGTCTAAAAATTGATCGAGTTTTTGTATCAGAACTTGCCTTAAATCCAATGGATGCCTGCCTGATTCGGTCGATGATTCATCTTGCCCAACAACTTGGCTTGAGTGTTATCGCCGAAGGCATTGAAGATGCAGAGGCCTGTGTCAGGCTGCAATCGATGGGATGCGACCAGGGGCAGGGTTTTTATTTCGCTGCCGCACTTGATGCCGACGCGTGCGAAAAGTATCTACGCGACGTACAGCACGGGCTGCGAGCTGATCCTTGCCGCCCCGGACAGTCAAGTGAGGTGTATTACCCCGCACAATCGTTGCCTAACCCACGCTAGGCAGTCGATCAAGACCTAAGCGATCCGGGTGTACGATTAAATTTTTGTTTGAAGGCGGTGATAAAGTGGTTCACGTGCGAGTAGCCAATTCTGTGCGCGATGACCTTGAGTGGTTGACCACCTTTCTCGATTGCTAGATGTGCTTGTTCTAAACGATAGTTGCGTAGAAATGAAAAAATAGACTCACCATATTCGAGCGTGAACTCTGCATTAAGTTTGTTTGGTGACGCTCCAAACTGATCACTGATGCTCGCTAACGTGGGCGTCTCGGCGCCTACGTTCATCAGCCAATTGCGTACGTTTTGAGCCCGTACTTTAGCCGGATGTTGATTTTGACTTTTCACGATGCCAGAATCAAGGTGTAACGCTAAGCTGCAGAGATAATCTAATACTCGCGCTTGTAGTTGCAGCGCTTTCAATAAGTCACGCAGCGTATGATCCAGGCAGTTTTCGAGCATCTTAGAAATCGAAGCCGGAACGGGATAACAGCTAAAGGAATTAAGCTTGTTGACGCGCAGACGCTCAAGCATTGTTGTCATCGTCTCCTCGTCCAGCAACTGTTGCAAATATTGAATAGGAATAATCAAGGTAGTCGTGATGAGCGATTGACTTGAGGTCGCCGTCTGTTCAACAGAGCAGCCTAGTAAATGGGCAAAGCCATCCGTCCCTGATTGTCTGAGGCGAGTCTCCTTTGACTCGAGATCAGCGATTAAAACTTGACCTTCATGCACGACATGTATAACAAAAACGGGTTCTTGAAACGTGAAGCTAAAGTTTCCTAGTGGGCTCTTTGAGAGCCCAGACCTTTGAGCAAAATGATGCGTGTCCTGAATTAAAACAATGCCCTCGCGCGTACGCGTACGCTCGCTAACTCCCGTCGCGATATCTGGCGGGTAAGCAATCTGGATTTTGTTCGTTTCAGGCGCGGTCGCGCTCGTTGAGGGTGAATCTTCAATCGTATCAAGCAGCCACTCTACATTGTGGCTTTGCGGCATATTGGGCACCGGATTCTCTACACTTCTCGCGTTTAATAGGTTGTGTTCAGATCTATATCCGTGCTGGTTAGTATGTCGAGTTGTATGTGTCTGGTCAATGTCTTATTTGGCGCGAGTCTTTCTAAAGAGTCGAATACTTTAGTATTTTGATGTGTGTATAAATTTCAAACGACTCACCAAAGACTCTTTTAATGAGGAGCAGACCTGCAAGGAGTTAAGGCAAAATTTAACTACGCGTTGACTAGTGTCAGTCGGATGCGCCTGCCTGGTGTCACAATGCGTCGTGCTGAACTCACAATGAAATTTTAGTTTTGATGGCTATGACGTTTGGCTGTGGACCGTTACTTTTTGAGGTTGGCTGTGCCAGATTGTCATAGGTAAAACACCACTCGAGTATGTGCTGGGCAATACGAAAGTTTTCGACGGTTGTGCTGTTGCGAATGTGCTGTTGCGCGCGTACTCATCGCAGAGTCATCGAACCTAAGCGAAGTGCAGCGTATCGGTATCAAGGGGCGAAGATAGGTTAATTATGGGCCTGACGAGGGGCGTTAATGAATAGCTCGTTACTTACGTCAAGCTTTCATTGGGGTTAGATCATTTAGACTGAGTGTGCCCATCAAGATCACGGCTTGAGGCAGTGAAAATGGCGATTGCGTAGATAATGAAAATTAGATCGTAGCCGTCATCGTTGTAAATATATAACAATATTTAACTGACTCTTCCTTGATGACTTATCCCCTGAGTCATTGAAATAATTTGTGCGTAGTGAAATTAAAGTTATTCGTTGAAGGATATCTGACTAAGACTAAAAATGGCGCAATATTCTCCGAGAGACACTCATACAAAAGGGTAAATGGCGATCGGCCAAATGGCAGATCTTCGACTTCCAAACCAAATGTTTGTTGCAAGGATGCCCCGTGCTCATGAGCGCTGGTAATGGGCTAGGCCATTATGAGTCAATGAACGGTCACGTTTTTGGCGCCAGTTATTTTTTACCTCTAGCATTTCAATAGCTTTTACGACAAATAACTATTTACCAACTCGCGGCTATTCAACAGCTCTTTGGCGGGGCCTTGCATAGCGCAGGCGCCGTTTCGAAGTACTAACGCCCGATCGGCGTACTCAAGCGCCAGCATGGCGACTTGCTCGACTAACAAAATCGCCAAGCCTTGATCGGCTAAGCCTCGCAGGGTCGTCATAATCAACTGCACAATCTGCGGGGCCAAACCTAGCGAAGGTTCGTCTAGCATCAACACCTTAGGTTGCATCATCAACCCACGCGCAATCGCCAGCATTTGTTGTTCACCACCTGATAGTGAACTGCCAGAAATCTTTTGGCGCTTTTCAAGTACCGGAAACCGCTGCCATTGTTCTTGCATCCGTTGGGCAATCACGCTTTGACTTAAGCCGATGTTGGTCGCGCCAATCGCGAGGTTGTCGCGCACCGACAGGCCTGGAATGATCTGACGGCCTTGTGGCACATGAATTAAGCCGGCACGCGCGAGTTGATGGGCTTGAACCTTGTCGGTACTTTGGCCGTCGAACGTGATCGCACCTGATTCAAGAGGCAAGAGACCAGATAGCGCCCGTAACAAGGATGTTTTGCCAGCGCCGTTGGCACCAATCACGGCAAGCATTTCGCCAGGTGCTAAATCAAGGCTGATATCTCTTAATACTTGATTGGCGCCTATGTTTGCGCAGAGATTCTTGGCGTGAATCATTTTTTCGCCCCAGTACCAAGATAGGCTTCAATGACCTCTGGATTGTTCTGGATCTCTGCGGGTGTACCGCAAGCAATCAGTTTGCCAAAGTTCAACACGCTAATGGTGTCGCACACCGACATCACGAATTCCATATTGTGCTCGACTAACAAGATAGTGATGCCGTGCTCGCGCAGCTTACGAATGACTTGCGCAATCGCTTTGGCTTCTTGAGTGTTCATGCCTGCAATCGGCTCATCGAGTAACAGCATTTTTGGTCGCTGCGCAATGGCGCGGGCGAGCTCAATGAGTTTACGGTGTCCATAAGGCAGTTGTGTTGGTAGCCGATCGGCAAACTGCGCCAGCCCAAAAAATTCTAAGATGGCAAACGCCTCTTGGCGCTCGTCACCTTCGAGTTCACCGCCTGAGATCCATGTGACAAAATCTTTACCGTACGAATGTTTGTGAGCGATCCCCAACAGCACATTGTCTAGTACCGATACGCCTTCGATAAGCTGAAGGTTTTGAAAGGTACGTGCTAAACCGAGGTTGGCTCGCTTGGCAATATCAAGCGAAGACAGATCAATGGCACCCATATGAATCGAGCCTTCATCCGCGCGATAGATGCCTGCAATCATGTTGATGATGGTTGATTTGCCGGCGCCGTTGGGGCCGATCAAACCGTGAATCGTGTTTGGTTTGACCTCGACTGAGACTTGATCCACTGCTTTTAAGCCGCTGTAGCTTTTGCTGATGCCTTGCACGCTCAAAGAGGTGTTGCTGCAATGCTGAACAGGTAGGGCGCTTGAGTCAGAGTTGACTCGCCCAAGAGCTGACTCGGCTCGGTTAGCAGGTGCCTCGGCGCTCGAGTGGCCGACTGTCGTTGGGGCGCCGTTAACGTCCCCAGTTGCCCCGATGCCGCCTTGCGTCGACTGTTGGTCATCTTCAATTGTGCGACTAGAGGATGCATTGCCTTTAAACCGCTGCGCCAGACTACTAATCACGCCCGCCGCACCTTTCGGAAACGCCAGCAACACAATCAATAAGATGGCACCGTAGATCAGCAAACCATATTTATCAATACCCGCAATCACTTCGACAATCGCCAGCAAGATCAAGGTGCCTAGCAGTGGGCCGGTCTTCGTGCCCAAGCCACCTACGACTGCGGCGATTAAGAAGGCAATGCTTAAACGTACTGAAAACGCGTCACTTCCGACAAAACCTGATTGGTGTGCAAAGAATGCACCACCTAAGCCTGCAAGTGCCGCTGCAAAGGCAAAGATTGCGGCTTTCCAAAGGCTGACTTCAACGCCTACTGACGCGGCAAAGACTTCAGATTCACGAATCGCGCGTAGATTGCGTCCGAGCCGGCTTTGATTGATGAAG
>CALCPT010000267.1 GCA_937897265.1 uncultured Alcaligenaceae bacterium | reverse complement strand
CGCGGGCAACGCCTTTATGCGTTATGCGTTCTCCTACAGCTCGAACGGTTGGCTCGAAATCCAATGGTATTTGTTTGCCGCCTGTGTGATGCTCGGCGCCGCCCAGGTCTTGCGCGTCAACGAGCACGTCCGCGTCGATGTGGTCTACGGCGCTCTAAAAGTCCGGACCCGTGCCTATATTGATTTGTTCGGGCTGATTTTCTTTTTGATGCCCGCCATGACTCTGTTCTGTTACCTGTCGTGGCCCCTGTTTGTGCAGATGCTGGTGTCGGGCGAGGGTTCGCCCAACGCCGGCGGCCTGATCCGTTGGCCAGCGATGTTGATGTTGCCGCTTGGGTTTGCCTTGATGGTGCTGCAAGGCCTGGCTGAAATGATTAAACGCGTGGCCTGGTTAAATAATGCTTACCAGATGGATATGCACTACGAGAGGCCACTGCAATGACGATGCAAGATTTCGCACCCCTGATGTTTGCGGGGTTGATCCTGATCATGTTGATCGGGTTTCCGGTTGCTTTTTCCTTGTCAGCGCTAGGCTTGCTCAGCGGATTCATTGCGATACAGATGGGTTGGTTTCCTGCCGCCTTTATGTATAACTTGCCCCTCAATATCTTTGGCATCTTATCCAATGACTTATTGCTAGCGATTCCATTCTTCACGTTAATGGGGGCTGTCTTAGAAAAATGCGGTTTAGCTGAAGACATGCTCGATTCAATGGGCCAGTTGTTTGGACCGATTCGTGGAGGCTTGGGCTATTCGGTCATTCTGGTCGGGTTCATCCTAGGTGCGATTACCGGTACGGTCGCCGGCCAAGTGATCGCGATGGCGATGATTTCGCTGCCGGTCATGATGCGTTATGGCTACAACATGCGCTATGCCACAGGGGTGCTTGCGGCCTCGGGCACGATTACGCAACTCGTTCCGCCGTCACTGGTGTTGGTCGTGATGGCTGATCAATTAGGACGTTCGGTCGGCGATATGTACAAAGGCGCTTGGGGCCCGTCAATTTTGCAGGTGTTAATTTTTCTCGTTTACACCTTTGTACTCTCGAAAGTAGCGCCTACCCACGTGCCGGGCCTGCCTGTGACGGCTCGTACCTTGCATGGTTGGACGCTCTGGAAGAAATGCTTGCGCGGCATCATTCCTTCAGCGATTTTGATTTTTGCTGTGCTCGGTAGTATGGGCGGTTTGCCCGGAATGAGCTATGCCATCGCGACCCCGACTGAGGCTGGTGCGATGGGTGCGATGGGGGCCATCATCTTGGCGGCGGTTCATGGTCGTTTGAACTGGGCAATCATTCGTGACGGCATGACAGGTACGATGCGCATTACCGCGATGGTTGTGTTTATCTTGATTGGTTCGCGCGTGTTCTCGTTGGTATTTCAAGGGGTCGATGGCGCCTTATGGATCGAACACCTCTTGTCTGGGTTGCCAGGCGGACAGATCGGCTTCTTGGTCGTCGTGAACGTATTCGTTTTCTTTTTAGCCTTCTTCCTAGATTTCTTTGAAATCGCTTTTATTATTCTTCCCATGCTTGCGCCGGTTGCCAGCAAGCTTGGCATCGATATGATTTGGTTTGGCGTGCTGCTGTGCGTCAATATGCAAACAAGCTTCATGCACCCACCTTTTGGCTTTGCCTTATTTTATCTGCGCAGCACTGCAGATAGCTTGTTCAAGGCGGGGTCGTTACCAAGTAAGGTGCTTTCACGCGATATCTATTTGGGCTCAATTCCCTGGGTCATTCTGCAACTTATGCTGGTCGCGATTGTGATTGTCTTTCCTCAGACGGTGACGGTATTTTTGGATAAGCCTGTGCAGGTCGACCTCAGTACGATCCGCATCGAAATCCCTGAAAATGATTTGCAGCAGTCAGACTCTCAGAGCGAACAAGATACGGTCAATGATCTGATGCGCGGCCTCATGAAAGACAACAAATAATCAATGACTCATCCGACGAGCGAGCCAAACGCGACTTCAGAAGCAGGCTCTGCGACCCAAACTAGCGCTAACCTAACGCCGAGTGCCGCAGCCGCCTCGGAGGCGAAACCTCTCGAAGCAGAGGGACCTGCCTTCACTGCTTTAATCAAGTTGTTGGCGTCTGTGCTGGTCGGTGCACTGATTGTTTGGGGCACCCGAGCGTCGCGCTTGATGGATTGGCAGGCCTTTTCGCTATCAGCGGGGCTGGTGTGGGCCGCTGCATTGGCGATTGTTCTGGTGGTGTATTACTGGATTCTGAAAAGCCGTACTTCGATCAAGAATGGGATGATCGAGCAGACTTGGGTCTGGAAAAAACAAGTGAGCATCGCTGACATACGGCAGGCAAAGTTCATCTATTTGCCCGCGTTGAGCTGGCTGATCGCCCCGCGTTTGGTCGTGCGCACCGGGCCTATCATGACCGTTTTCTATACGGCTCACCCAGACGTGCAGCGTGCTTTTGCCGCGCTGATGTTGGGCAGGTAACATAACTAAAATCTTTTAAGATCAATAAGGAATCACTGTGTTTAGATTAGATGGCAAAGTCGCCTTGGTGACGGGTTGCGGCACGCTTGGCGAGGGCTGGGGTAAAGATCGGAAGAGCACACGTCTGAACTCCAGTCACGCCAATG
>CALCPT010000266.1 GCA_937897265.1 uncultured Alcaligenaceae bacterium | reverse complement strand
CCCTAAATCGTAGGCTGTTTGCGCATCGAGATCGCCCACTTCGATGTTGCTAACGATTCCCATCGCAGCCTGGTGCAACACTTGCACGCCGCTCGCCTCAATAAAGCTGGCAACGGTTTGGTTGGTGGCCGCGCTCCAGGGGGCTGCCAAAACAATTTTTTTGATGTTTAGCACGTTAAACGCTTGCAACATTGCAGTCGCTGCGGTCGTAGCGGGTTTGCCACACGCCTTTTCGATACGCTGACAAATCTCTTGGTCGTAGCCTTTTCCCATTCGCGTTGAAGGCGCGGTCGCCGACAACACGACGGCATCTACACGGGCGTCATTCAGTTTGCGTGTTTCGGTTTCAAGCTCGGCCACAATCTTAATGGTCGATTCAGGATCGATCTGACTCAGGGTCAAGCGCGCACAGTGCAAAGACACTGAGTCCGGCAACACTTGTATGAACTCTGGCTCTTGGGTGGTGTTTGATGACGGCAGCAAGAGGCCAAAGCGTTGGGTTTTTTTTGTGGTTGTCATACTGATCTCTGTCGTTCGATTCTAGCTTTGTACAGAGCTGGCGGCACCTCAGTCAAGAGGCGCCGCGCTGACTAGGCCGTGTCGTCCGAACCATCGAAATCGCTACCCGAATCCGCAACGTCGTAGCCGCCGGATAATTCTGGCGGATCGTACGCTGAGGCGGGCGCTGGGTCGTTGGCATAATAATTATTCACCACAGTCGTATTTTCGGTGTAGCTTGCTGGTTGCTGATTGTCGTGTTTGTTACCTGCGCCAAACGTTCCGCCAGAGTTGTGGTTACCCATCAAGCTTTGAATGCCTGAATATAAAAACGAACCTGCGACGACCCCGGCCGCGGTCGTGGCAACGGTGCCCATGACGCTTGAGCCCCAAGGTGTAGTGGCCGCGGCCGGAGCGGCTGCTGGCGCTGGCGCCGCACTGGCAACTGGGGCGCCCGCCACTGCAGGCTTGGCCATCGCAGGCGCACCACTCGCCCCCGGAGGCGCAGCGGTGGCTGAGTTCAGTCCTGTAGGCGTCGCCGAGGGGGCACGGCCCCAAGCGTGCACATCGTTTAAGAAGCTCGTCTGGGTGGCTGGCTTTTGGCGTTCAAGCTGGGCTTGTAAATCAGCGACTTTTGCTTGCGATTGCTGCAACAAGAAATCCAACTGCATTGCCCGTTGCACTAGCAGATAACCCGCGTTGGGCTGCTTGACCAATGCCTGTGCAATCAAGGTATCGGCTTCTGGCTCTTTCGTGCCAACTTGAGCTTGTGTCAGTTGCGTGAGAAATGCATTCAACATGTCACGTTCTTGAGTATTCATTTACAAACCTCATCAAAGCAAAGCAGTTACTGGTAACAATCTGACCAAGTATAGGGGTAGAGGTTCAATTTAAACCGTCACATCACTTAAAATTGTTTGATGCTCGGCGCGCCGCCCACCCTCCTAGCCTTTTGACCCCTGAGCCTTTCCACCAGACGTACCATGCCAAGATCGCGGGCGCGGTGCTAGCCAAATCACACAGGCGCCGATAAAGAAAGTTCCGGCAACCACCATCATGATTTCGTTCGTCGCAATCATTACACTCTGAGTCGAAATCAAACGATCGAGCAGTGCATGGCCCACATCGCTTGACAAACCACTTTGCAGCAGGCCATTGATTAAAGCGCCGTCACCATCAACCAACCCAACAAATTCGGCGTGATTCAGCGTGGCGTGGTCGTCCCACACCGTCGCCATGAGTGACACGGCAAAAGCACCTAATAGCGTCCTTGAAAAATTCAGTAATCCGGCAGCCGAGGCCGTTTCTTCGACGTTGACGCTGGCTAGCGCCATACCAGAGGCAGAAATAAAGAAAAAGGGCATACCTAAGCCCATCACCATCAACGGAAACGTGATCTGCCAGTACGTCAGATCCGTACTACCAGAAAAGCGCAAGGCAGTCACTGCCGACAACCAAAGTAACCCTCCGCAGACCAACTTTCTACGGTCGAGTTTGATCGCCAGCCTGCCCACTAGCGGCGCCATACACAGGGAAAAAACTCCCGTCCAACCAATCGTTCTACCTGCCTGGCCAGCGGTGTAATCCATGTTGAGTTGCAACCACAAGGGGGTCAGCACGTTCAAGACCATAAAGGAAGAGAAACCAATGCTCATGGCGACTACCGCTACCGTAAAGCCGCGGTGCCTGAACACCCTGAGGTCTACGATCGGATGTTCGGCCGTCAACTCCCAAATCAGGAACGCCAAAAAACCAATCGCTGCAATGATGGCGAGCACCACAATTTGCGTCGAGGCGAACCAATCGTGCTCTTTGCCGATATCAAGCATGATCTGTAACGCCCCGACCCCAAACCACCAACAACACTAAGCCAATCGCATCGATAGGCACCAACTTGCGGGGCAGTTCATAGCGCAGCAACAACTTAGCCGCAAAAAAAACAGAGATACAACCCAAGGGCAAATTGATAAAGAAGATCCACGACCAAGACCAGTTCTCACAAATCCAGCCGCCTAGCACTGGGCCACTGATTGGGGCAAGTAAAGTTGTCATCGACCAAAGCGTAATTGCCGTCCCCGCCTTCTCTTTTGGAAAAATCCGCAACAACAAGGTTTGCGACAAAGGCATCAGGGGGCCGCCCGCAAAACCCTGCAGCACTCGCGCCACCACCAGCATTTCGAGTGAAGTCGACAACCCACAGAAAATCGAAAACACAGCGAATAAACTCATCGCCCAAAGAAAGGTACGCACCAAACCGACGCGCGCAGCCAGCCAGCCTGTCAGAGGCAGCACAATTGCCTCGGCGACTGCATAGGAAGTTATCACCCAAGTCCCTTGGCTTGTGCTTGCCGCCAGCCCACCCGCAATGTTCGGAACCGAGACATTGGCGATCGTCATGTCCAGCACGGCCATGAAATTTGCACCCGCAATGACGACCGCCGCCATCCAAAGCGTACGCCCCTCAAGCGGAGCAAGCGGTTGATCACGAGTCGCTTTCAGGGACTTGAACATTTAGCGAGCCGAGACGTCGATGCGCACGGTCATTGAGAGGCCAACCGTTAAAGGATTTTTTTTCAGTTGATCGGGATCGAGCTTTATACGCACCGGCACACGCTGCACCACTTTGATCCAGTTGCCGGTCGCATTTTGAGCGGGGATCACAGCGAAGGCCGAACCTGTTCCTCCTGCAAAACCTTCGACGACACCTTTAAATAACACTGCATCGCCGTATAAATCAGAGGTCAGTTCAACTTTTTGGCCAACCTTCACTTTCGGTAATTGCACTTCTTTAAAGTTGGCGTTCACATGCATCAGTTGCACCGGCACCACAGACAGCATGGGTGTGCCCGCCTGCACTCTTTGCCCAACCTGAACTTGCCGTTTGGCGACTACGCCAGATACTGGAGCGCGTACGGTGGTGCGCTCTTGATTTAACTGAGCCTGCTCTGCTTTGGCACGCGCAAAGACCACTTCAGGGTTGTCCTGCACCGAAGTGCCAGCGATCAACGTTTCGTTGATCAGCTTCAAACCACGCGTCATTTCAAGATTGGCACGCGCCAAGGCCAGGTTTGCACGTGCAACGGCTAAGTTCGCACTGGCGGCGCTCGCCGCGTTTTCAGCGCGCGTGAGTTCTTCGCCAGAGACTGAGCCTGATTTTTCAAGCGCCTGACGGCGGCGTAAATCAATACTCGCCCGGCTGTCATCCGCCTGGGCAGACGTCAACTGCGCTTGGGCACGCTGCTCTTCGGCCTCGCGCGCTAGCACTTGTGCCGCCAGCGACCGATCATTTGCAAAATAGCCCTCAACTCGACGCGTAGCACGACCGAGTTCAGCTTGTGCTGCCAGCAAGGCCAAGCGCGTATCGGCATCGTCGATGAGCGCCAGCACGTCTCCCTCTTGCACCTGCTGGGTGTCGCTCACATTGACTGCCTTCACCGTCCCCTCGACAGACGGTGTCACCTGCGAAATTTCGACTGCGGTATAAGCATTGTCGGTCGAAACGAAGCGCGAGCTATAAAAAAACCAAGAGGCCAGCCAGACTCCGCCCAAGACCAAAACGGCTAGCAATAACCTCAACAACCATTTTTTGCGCTGGTCGATTCGCGCTGTCGCGACGTGTTGCTGCTCGGCATCCGAGGTCTGTTCTGTCATGATCTAGGTGAATTTAAAGGGTTCGTGTTCGACGACTGGTAACCGCCACCCAGGGCGCGTACCAAGGCAACATTCAAAGAAAAACGACGCGCGCGAAGCTCAGTCACACTACGCAAGCTTGAAAGCATGATGTCCTCAGCAATCAAAACATCAAGATAGTTCGACAAACCGCCACGGTAGCGGTTCGACGCAATTTGAAAGGCCTCTTGCGCAGCGGTTAAGCCCAGTTCAGCTTGCTCAATTTGGCCGGTCAAGGCTTTGAGGCTCGTTACCGCATCGGCAACATCCTGAAAAGCTTGAACAAGAGTACGGTTGTAATTTGCGACCGCCTCGTCGTAACTGGCACGTGCCCCCTTTAATTC
>CALCPT010000265.1 GCA_937897265.1 uncultured Alcaligenaceae bacterium | reverse complement strand
TACCGACAACGCGTGCACGGTAACCCTCGGCTTGCTCAAGTAACCGAGAAGCTTGACCCTGAGCCATCGGCACGATCTGGTTGCTGTATGCCTGACCTTCGTTTTTTTGCCGATCTAAATCTTGACCCGCTTTGACTGCATCGTCAAAGGCCGCTTGCACTTGCTCGGGCGGTTGCACGTTTTGGATCGCGATACTACTGACCTGGATACCGGTTTTGTAGCGATCAAGAATCTGCTGCATCAGTTTTTGTACATCGACCGCAATGGCTGCACGCTCTTCGTACAACACTTTATCCATCGGCTTTTTACCGACGACTTCGCGCATGGCAGCCTGTGCAGTTTGCCGCACTGACTCGTCTGGATCTTTGGTTTTAAAGATGTAATCAGGCGCGCCATCAGCGCGCAGGCGATATTGCACAACAAATTGCACGTCGACGATATTTTCGTCTTCAGTCAACATCAACGCTTCAGGCAACACACGATTGCGAGCGTTGCCACGAAAGCCAACTTCAAACGTGCGTAATTGAGAAATATTAACCATCTCGTGCCCTTGAATCGGGGCCGGGATACGCCATTGAAAACCAGCTTGTGCCGTGCTTTTGTATTTACCGAACTGCGTCAAGACTGCAACCTGACCTTCTTGAACGATAAAAAATCCACTTCCCAACCACAAGGCAACCGCGCCTGCCACGATGACGCCCAAGCCAATCTTTGATTGACGTGGCGTCGGGCCACCCATGCCTGGCGAGGGATTGGGGCGTGAGCCGCCGCCGTTACCACGACCAAACAAAGAGCCCAGGCGATTATTAAAATCGCGCCAAACTTGGTCGAGATCAGGCGGGCCGTTGCCTTGAGGCGGACGCTTAGGAGGCTCTGAGCCATTACCGCCTTGCCCACGGCCCCAACCGGGATCATTGAGATTGAATATTTTGGAGAGAAGTCGCATTATTTTCCAGATTTAAAGCAAACTGACTGATTGCACTACGTAAACCGTCTAAGCCCAGCCTCTGCTGGGCACTTAAAAATACTCTGCAAATCGTACCATGCGGGTCAGATTCAACACGCGGGTCAAGCCCAGCCAAATCGATCTTGTTGTAGACCATGATGCGCGGAATTTCGGCGGCACCAATATCAACCAACACCTTATCGACCTCAGCGATTTGTTCGTCTCGCTGGGGGCTGGCGGCGTCGACCACGTGCAGTAAAAGATCGGCCTGAATCGCTTCTTCAAGTGTTGCTCGAAATGCAGCGATGAGTGTAAGCGGTAAGTCGCGAATAAAACCCACAGTATCCGAAAGGGTAATTTGGCCTGCACCCTCTACCCACACACGGCGTGTTGTGGTGTCGAGCGTTGCGAACAGTTGGTCGGCAGCAAAGGCACCGGCCCGGGTCATTGCATTAAATAAAGTTGACTTGCCAGCATTGGTATAGCCCACCAACGACACAGATAATGTGCCACCGCGCACGCGCGAGCGACGCTGAGTGGTGCGTTGGCGCTGCACTCGTTCGAGACGCTCGCGCAACAAGCGGACTTTTGCGCCGATCATGCGACGATCCATTTCGAGCTGAGATTCGCCTGGGCCACGCATACCGATACCACCACGCTGGCGCTCGAGGTGAGACCACATACGTGTCAGTCGTGTCGATAGATGTTGCAACTGCGCTAGCTCAACCTGTAACTTACCCTCGTGACTTTTGGCGCGTAACGCAAAAATATCCAAAATCAATGCAACGCGATCGACCACACGCAGATTGAACTGGCGCTCGAGATTGCGTTGTTGTGCCGGCGATAGAGGCTGATCAAACAAAATGACCTCAGCCTCGAGCTCTTGTGCAAGCAAAACACCTTCTTGCACCTTGCCGGAACCAATAAAATAGGCTGCATCTGGGCGCTGGCGACGCGCAACCAGCGTTGCTACCACCTGTGCACCTGCACCCTTGGCTAGCATGTCAAATTCTTGTGCATGCGCCAAATAATCTGGCGCACCCAAATCAACACTGATGATTAGCGCGCGCATGGCTCACCGACACAAGACATGCAAGCATGTCTTGTGAAACGAATCAAACAAAGGTTGAAAAAGACCGGAATATCGCGAACCGATTATTCGGCAGCGGCGTCTGCGCCAACTTCGGCAGAACCATCGTTGGCAGGCAATGTGACTGCGCGAGCAGGCACTACCGTTGAAATGGCGTGCTTATAAACCATTTGAGTGACGGTGTTACGGAGTAACACAACGTACTGATCAAAGGACTCAACTTGCCCTTGAAGTTTGATCCCGTTTACCAAATAAATGGAAACAGGGATATGTTCTTTACGCAAAGCGTTGAGGAAGGGGTCTTGCAGGGTTTGTCCTTTATTGCTCATTGGCAGGCTCCGTATGTTGCTGTGATACGAATTGGGCTTTTGCAAAAATTTGCATGTTTTCCAATCCAAGAACCTCACTCTACAGGGTTTCCTAACGCTTAGCTAGCGCTTTACCCGTATCAAACGCAAGGGCAAAACATTTGCTTACGATTTATCAAACGAAGTCGAAATAATGCGTCACGACTTAGACAATCGATTGAAAACTGATTACTTACCAATTCAACAAGCGCCGCAAAATTCAGGCATCACGCTTGGGGCAACCCAACGAAATGCCAATGGTTAGCAACTTCGTCGGTCGAGCAGCGATCGCTCATCACCATTGGGTCACCCCGACGGG
>CALCPT010000264.1 GCA_937897265.1 uncultured Alcaligenaceae bacterium | reverse complement strand
TAATGGTGAAGTAGGCTTAATGCCTGTAGCGATCACGACGCGCTCAAATCCCTGGCGAACAAGCATTAACGCATCGACACGCTGCCCGAGATGAACATTGACACCTGTCGTACTCAAGCGCTTTTTAAAATATCGCACCAACTCAGCAAACTCTTGTTCTTTTCCAGGAATCCGTCGCGCCAAGTTCAATTGTCCTCCCACGTCATTGCTCGCTTCAAATAAGTGAACATGGTGGCCGCGCTCGGCCGCAGTCATTGCGCAAGCCAACCCTGCCGGCCCTGCGCCAACCACAGCAACTTTCAATTTTTTTTGCGGTGCCGGGGCCGTGAACTCGGTTTCATGGCACGCTTTAGGATTCACCAAGCAAGATGCAATCCGATCCGTAAAAATATGATCTAAGCACGCTTGATTGCAACCAATACAGGTGTTGATTTCATCGGTACGCCCAGTTGCGGCCTTCAGCACAAAGTCTGGATCTGCCAAAAATGCACGCGCAAGCGAAACTAAATCAGCCTGCCCCTGCTGAAGAATATCTTCAGCAACCGAGGGCATGTTGATGCGATTTGAGGCCACGACCGGAATCGAGACCACTTTTTTGAGTCGCGCTGCGGCAAAGGCAAAAGCAGCACGCGGGACACTCGTTGCAATAGTAGGTACCACCGACTCATGCCAGCCAATCCCAGTATTCAACACATCTGCACCCGCCCGCTCAAGCGCCTGCGCGAGTTGATCGATCTCGTCACCTGTTAAACCACCGTCGACTAAATCAATCGCAGAAATTCGATACATGATCAGCAAACTGCTGCCGACTCGCTCGCGTGTGCGACGTACGACCTCTACCGGGAAGCGGATTCTGTTTTCAAGCGAACCACCCCACTCATCGTCGCGCTTGTTGGTGCGCAACGCGGTGAACTGAGTCATTAGATAGCCCTCAGAGCCCATCACCTCAATGCCGTCGTAGCCAGCCTGTTGCGCAAGCACTGCGCATGTGACAAAGTCTTCGATGGTCTGCTCAATCTGTTCGACAGTAAACGCACGCGGTTGGCGCGGATTGATCACCGAACGCACAGCGCTCGGCCCAATAATTTCATCGTGCTTGGCGTAAATGCCAGTATGCAGAATTTGCAACGCGATTTTTGCACCCGCCTCATGCACCGCCTGTACGATTGGAATATGCTGTTTAAGTTGCTCGGGCGAGTCAAGCACCCAAGCGCCTTGCTCGACGCGCCCTTCGAAATTCGGTGAGACGCCACCCGTCACGACCAACCCTACCCCACCTCTTGCACGTGCCGCATAAAACTCAGCGAGTCGATACACACCATCAGACTCATTTTCTAGGCGCGTATGCAATGAACCCATGATGACGCGGTTGGGTAGCGTATGCGTGCCGACTTTAAGTGGCGACAACATGAGAGGGTACAGTAAATGCGGTATTTGAGACATCAGACAATTGCTCTATTTTTAATGTTGGGATTGACTCGGACGCAAGTTAGTCGAGTAGTGGAATGCCAAGGTCGCGAATCAAGTGACGGAACTGATCGCGCTGACTCTTGACAAACACTCCCATCTGATCGAGCCCCATCGCACGATAAGATAATCCTGCCTGCGCAAGTTGCTTTTGTACGTCAGCATCGGTAAGCGCCTTGTCAAACGACTGATGCAGAACTTTCACCACCTCAGGATTCATTTCGGCTGGGCCAAAAATACCGAGCCAGCCACCCGCTGGCGAAAACGGAAACTCTGGGTAGCCACTTTCTGTCATGGTTGCCACCTCAGGCAGCAGAGGCGTGCGCTGCGGCAAGGTTGTCACCAACACCTTGAGTCGGCCTTCTTTGGCGTGCATCAGCGGCGCCGTCGTTGCAAACATTGCCTGTACGCGCCCCGAGAGCAAATCAGCGGTCGCAGCTGTTTCACCCTTGTAAGCCACCTGAACAACATCGAGATTCAAACTCTTTTTTAAATAGGCAAACGTCAACAAACCTTGGTTATTACCCGTCGCGTAGTTTATTTTTCCAGGATGTGCGTGTGCGTAATCCACAAACTCTTTTAAGTTTTTAACGGGTAATTCAGGATGTGCGTATAAAAAAAAGGAAAAATCAACTACCCCTGAAATCGGCGTAAATTGAGTGCCTGGATCAAACGGTGGCGTGCGTCTAAGAGCCGGCACCACAATCATCGAACCAGCTCCGCCAAATAAAACACGATACCCGTCGGGCGCAGATTTCATGACATCAAGAGAGCCGATCATCCCCTCTGCGCCAGCCTTGTTTTCAACAATCACCTGTTGACCAAGGTCTTTTCCAACCAAGCGCGCCATGGCACGTGCAATCGCATCAGAGCTTCCTCCGGCCTGATAAGGAACAACCAACGTGATGGGCTTAACAGGAAACCCTTGAGAGTACGCTGCAGAGGCGCCTGCTATGAGACAGCACATAACCAGCCGCCAGAGACTTTTGATGGCAGCAAGAGATGTCTTTTGAGGTGCGAGATGATTCATATTGAAAGCTCACCTAAACCTGATAAAGGATTCTTATTTTTTCTTTTTACTTGATGATTTTTTTTCAACTGCAGCCTCTAACTGAGAGACATCCACACCCTCTTCTTGTAAAACTCGCCGAGCGATCGCAAAGGCGTCTCGCCCAATCGGAACGCCGCAGTACATGCCGATATGCAACAAAATTTCACGCAATTGAATAAGCGGA
>CALCPT010000263.1 GCA_937897265.1 uncultured Alcaligenaceae bacterium | reverse complement strand
CAGGTCATTGAACAGGGCAACCACCATCAGGCCCGCCAGTACTGCCATGCCAGCCCGCTGACCCCAGTCGACCGAGCGCGCCGAGGGTGGACTGCCACGTATGATTTCAACTAGATAGTACAGCAGATGCCCCCCATCAAGCATGGGTATTGGCAGTAAATTCAGAACCCCGAGGCTGACGCTGACCAGCGCCAAAAACGAAATGTAGGCAGCCCACCCAATTCGTGCAGTCTGCCCTGCATAATCCGCAATTGTCACCGGACCGCTGATATTTTTGATCGAAACCTCGCCAATCAGCATTTTTCCCATCATTTTCAGCGAAAACCAAGCGGTATCGTAGGTTTTTGTCACGCCTAGCCAAAGGCTGTCGAACAGCCCATAGCTCACTTCAACCATCGGTAAGTTGCCGCCTAGTTGAAAACCCGCCCGCCCCACCGTTTTGCCATTTTCAAGCGTCACGGCAGCGGGGATGATAGAGATTTGCTTAATCTGGCCATCGCGCTCTATTTCAAGCGCCAGCGGCTGATTGGCATGGGCTTGGATGGTACGGATCACTTGGCCGACGTCGGGCTGACGCTCACCACCGATATAGATAATTAAGTCATTGACCGCAAGCCCAGCGGCTTGCGCGACGCTGGCTTCAACCACCGACCGGATTTGCGGCGTCGAACCGCCCACCGCCAACCCTAGTCTGCGCATTGGATCTTCGCTTGCAGGGTCAGCCACCACAGGAACCTCAAGCACACGAGTCACAGTGCTGCCGGAGCGATCAACGGCGATCTCAACCTGCCCGCCATCCGCCGCAAGTTGTAGTAATGCCCAACGTACCTGCGGCCATGACATCACTTGTTGTTGATTGACAGCTGTGATGCGATCGCCGCTTTGCAAGCCCGCCAAGGCAGCGGCAGTTGCTGCTGGCGGCTTCGAGAGAATCGCCGCGGGCTCTTGGGTACCGAGCAAATTAATACTCGCGTAAAACACCACTGCCAAGATCAAATTGAAGAGCGGGCCGGCGGCCACAATGGCAAAGCGTTTACCAACCGATTGCGCCTGAAAGCTCTGCGGATTTTGGGGCACTTGAGCGTTGGCCTGATCGGTCTCAAGCCGCTCTTCGTCGAGCATCTTGACGTAGCCCCCAAGGGGCAAGGCTGATAACACCCATTCTGTTCCGTGGCGATCAACGCGTTTGAGCAAGACTCGTCCAAAACCCAGCGAAAAACGCAAGATTTTGACGCCACACCAACGCGCAACCCAGTAATGCCCCAGTTCATGAAAGGTGATCAAAATACCGAGGGCAACCAAAAACGCTAACACAGTAAAAAGCATATCTGTCTTTACAAAAATAACGTGGTTGAGGTTAGCCCGATGCCGCGCGACGCGCAGCACTGCGGGATCTTTCGTCTAGCGCAATGATATCGTCTAACGAAGACAAAGCGGTGTCAGATTCACCTGCTTGCCAGTCAAGGGTCCTTTGAATCACATCCGCAATCGCGGTATACGACAGGCGCCTGTCGAGAAACGCGGCTACGGCCACCTCGTTAGCGGCATTCAACGCAATGCAAGCGCCCTGACCCGCCCTGAGAGCCTGAAACGATAACGCCAAGCAAGGCAGTTGCTCAAGATCTGGCTGTGCGAAATCAAGGCGACCGGCCAGCGCCAGGTCGAGCATCCCCACCCCTGAATCGATTCGCTCAGGAAATCCCAAACCATAGGCAATGGGGGTGCGCATATCAGGCTGCCCGAGTTGAGCCAAGACCGAGCCATCGGCATACTCAACCATCGAGTGAACCACGCTTTGTGGATGAATCACGACGCTGATGCGCTCGGGCGGCATCGCAAATAAATGATGGGCCTCTATGACCTCGAGCCCTTTGTTGAGCATCGTCGCCGAATCCACTGAAATTTTTCTACCCATGCTCCAGTTGGGATGTGCACAGGCCTGTTCGGGCGAAACTTGTGCCAACTCTGCCCAACGCTGGTTGCGAAAGGGCCCACCCGAGGCGGTTAGGATCAGACGGCGAACCCCGGCCGCAGGGCCAGTTGGCGCGCTGGCCCTATCGTGGTGGGGCAGGCATTGAAAAATAGCATTATGTTCACTATCGATTGGCAAGAGCTCTGCGCCTGAGGTACGTACTGCGGACATAAAGAGCGGCCCCGCTGCAACCAAGGCTTCTTTATTGGCGAGCAACACACGTTTGCCGGCCTGAGCGGCAGCCAACGCGGCGGGCAAACCAGCCGAACCCACAATTGCAGCCATCACTGCCTGACTCGCGGGATCACTCGCGACCTCTACTAACGCTTGGGCACCAACACGAATGAGTGGGCGTTTCAAAGCGCTGCCCCACGCTGTTTTAAAACGCTCGGCCGCGGCCTCTGTTGGCACGGCGACCACTGCAGCCTTTGAGTCGTACGCTTGTTTCGCGAGAAGCTCCATCCGGCTGTGGGCCGTAAGCGCATGCACCACAAAGCGACTTGGATGGCGGGCGATCACATCAAGGGTGTTTTGACCAATTGAGCCCGTCGACCCCAAAATGGTGACGCTCGTTGGGGTTACCATGCTCGCCACTCAATGAGTAAAAACCCAAGGGGTACCACCGCAACCACAGCGTCGATACGGTCGTAGACCCCGCCATGACCGGGCAACAATTGGCTCGAGTCCTTGACCCCTGCCCGACGTTTAAGCAACGATTCGTATAAATCTC
>CALCPT010000262.1 GCA_937897265.1 uncultured Alcaligenaceae bacterium | reverse complement strand
CCGTGCGCCACGCGCGGGGGGTGGTGCCCCTCAGCGACGCGGAGCGGCGCGCGCAGTTCCAGGCGGTGCTCACCATCCGCAGCGCGGCCATCCGGGCGTGGCCCGCGCTGTCGCACGAGGAGCGCGCGGGCACGCGCGACTGGTGCCTCGGCGTCGCCGCGACGCGCGCGGGCGCGGGCATGGAGACGTCCGCCGTCATGCAGCTGCTCGTCACGGTCGCCGTGCTGTGGAAGCGCGGGTGGCTGGAGGAGGCGGCCGAGTCGCGCGCGCGCCTGTTTGACCACGTCGTGCAGCTGCTGGGCGACGCGAGCGGCGACGCGGCGCGCGAGGTCGGCGCGCGCCTCTGCCTCGCGCTCGTGGAGGAGATGGGCGCGGGCGACAGCGGCCGCGCGACGGCGCTCGGCATGGACGCGGACTTCCACCGCGAGACGGCGGCCGCGTTCCAGGCGCACGGCCTGCGCGAGTGCTTTGTTATCTGCTCCAAGCGGCTGCTGTCGACGCTGGAGGCGAAGGAGGCGGCGCAGCGCATGGGCGAATTCGTCTGCTGGGCGGTGTTGTCGCTGGCCAAACGGTCACCGAAACCACCACGGTTGCTCCTTTCACCGGCGTCACCATCACTGACCCTGACGTGGATGCCGTGCGCATCAAGGTCAGCATCCCGACCCTGACGCTGCAGGACACCACCAACGGGGACCTCAACGGCACCTCGGTCAGCTACGCCATTGATGTTCAGGCGCACGGCGCAGGCTTTGTGCAATTCCTATCGGACACGGTCTCGGGCAAAACCACTTCGCGCTACCAGCGCAGTTACTACGTTCCTTTGTCCGGGACTGGTCCTTGGGATGTGCGCCTGCGTCGCATCACGGCAGACTCGACGCAGACCAGCCTGCAAAACAAGACCTTCCTCGAGTCCTACACCGAGGTGATCGAGAGCAAGCTGCGCTATCCCAACAGCGCCTTGGTTGCGTTGAGGGTAGATGCTTCGCAGTTTTCGGCCATCCCTCGGCGCAGCTACGACATGAAACTGCTGCGTGTCCGTGTGCCGGTGAACTATGACCCTGGTACACGAACCTACAGTGGCGTGTGGAACGGAAACTTCAAAATCGCATGGACAGACAACCCTGCGTGGTGTTTTTATGACCTGGTCACCAGTACCCGGTACGGCTTGGGTGGATACATCCCTGAGTCACAGGTCGACAAATGGGCGCTTTACCGAGTGGCGCAGTATTGCGACCAGTTGGTTCCTAACGGGCTTGGGGGCTTTGAGCCACGCTTTACCTGTAACTTGTATCTTCAGACGCGCGAGCAGGCTTACAAGGTCGTGCAGGACATGGCCTCGATTTTTCGAGGTATGGTGTATTGGTCGGGTGGAGCAATCACTGTCACGCAGGACGCACCCAGTGATGCGGTTTACCAGTTCGCCCCCGGCAACGTGGTGGACGGTGAGTTTGCCTACCAAGGATCTTCAGCTAAAGCTCGTCACACCGTGGCGCTCGTGACCTGGAACGATCCAGATGATTTCTACCGTCAGAAGGTTGAATATGTCGAAGACGCCGCAGGTATCGCCCGCTATGGGATTGTGCAAAGCGACGTAGTTGCACTCGGTTGCACTGCTCGCGGTCAGGCCCACCGGGTGGGCAAGTGGCTTTTGTTCTCCGAGCAATCTGAGTCAGAAATTGTCACTTTCCGAACGGGCCTTGAAGGTGCAGTGGTGCGTCCAGGCGACATCATCAAGGTCGCTGATCCTGTTCGCGGCGGTATGCGCTTGGGTGGTCGGATCGCCGCTGCAACGGCTAGCACTGTCACGCTCGACCAAGAGTTGCCAGCTGATTTACCTTGGCGACTCTCGGTCGTTTTGCCGAATGGAACTGTCGAGGAGCGACTGGTGGGGCCTGTATCCGGTCGCACTCTGACAGTGACGATACCGTTCAGCTCGGTCCCCCAAGTTGATGCAATTTGGATGTTGGCATCCTCAATCATTGAGCCGCAGCTTTTTAGGGTGGTGTCTGTCGCTGAGCGTGATCCGGGTGTCCATGAAGTAACGGCACTGGCGCACAACCCAAGCAAATACGCAGCGATTGAAGAAGGTCTGGCACTTCAGCCACGCTCGATTACTGTTCTTTCGGACATTCCTCCACCGCCTACGGGGTTGGCAATGCAAGAGAGTCTTTATAGGGTGAAAGACCAGGCTCAAGTCTTGGTTCAGGTCTCATGGACCGAGGTTCAAACTGCCATTGCCTACCGCCTGTCTTATCGGGTCGCAGGCGGAAACTTCGTAAGCCTGCCACTGACCAGCGCAAACTACGCTGAAATTCGTGACGCCCAAGAGGGGCAGTACGAGTTCAGTCTGAGAGCCATTGGCATCACCCGTAAGGAGAGCATTCCCGCAACGCTCAGCGGGGTAGTGCTGGGTAAGACGTTGCCGCCATCGGACGTCACTGGATTTACGGTCCAGCGCAGAGTTTCAGACTTGATGATTGCCTGGGATGAACTGCAAGATGCTGACCTCTCAGGATACGAGGTGCGCGTGGGGACAGGTTGGGATGACGCTCAACTTGTGGCCAAGACGTCAGGTACTCAGATGTTGCATGATCAAAGTGCAGCAGGTCAGTACCCGTATCACATTCGTGCGATTGATACCTCTGGAAATTACAGCGCGCACGTCACAACCTTTGTGCTGAATTTACTTGCTCCGAGTACGGTTCGGCAGTTCGATGTTGTGCAATCGGCCAATCGTTTGGAATTTCGCTGGCAACCTAACCCTGAGCCCGAGGTGGTGGGCTATGAGTTACGCGAAGGGGCGGCTTGGGACGCTTCGCTATTTGTTGCCGAGGTCAAATCCACCAGCTACACGCTGCCTTCCGGTTTTGATGGCGAACGTAAGTTTTGGATCAAAGCAATTGCGTCACCTGGGATTTACAGCGACACGCCGACCTTTGTCTCGACGGTGGTGGCCCAACCCCAAAACGCAAATCTGATCCTCGCACGCGATGAGCAGGCTTTAGGGTTTCCTGGTACCAAGCACTTCGCATCGGTCGTCTCGGTCAATGGCCGCAATGTGCTGCGCATGAGCACTGGTGCTCAGACGGCTGAGTATCTATTTGAGTTGGACTTGGTCTCACCCATCCGTGCTCAGAACACGTTGCTCAACAGTTTGGGTGCATCGGTTGATGACCGTACAACATGGCTGGAGGCGAACTTTCCTTGGGCAAGT
Source organism: uncultured Alcaligenaceae bacterium (assembly GCA_937897265.1). GTDB lineage: Bacteria > Pseudomonadota > Gammaproteobacteria > Burkholderiales > Burkholderiaceae_B > Zwartia. The sequence goes on along the minus strand of CALCPT010000262.1, from coordinate 1,803 downwards.
GATGCTGCCAAACGCCAATGGGCATATGACGGTGCAATTGCCAACGTGGATGCGCGGTTTCAAATTGCGCGTGAAGATGCGCTGCAAGCCGGAGAAATTTACGGCTGGAGGCTTAATGGTTCCACTAACGGTCTTGGTAACCCGTTGCTAAGCCAAGCAGCAAGCGTGAGTTACGCCGCAGGTCGTTATGGGGACGGGCTGATGGTCAAGGACACGACCCGAGTCGCTTGGAGTGTGAGCATTCCAGACGTCTTTCACACGTCATTCTGGTTTGCGCCTTCTGAGATTACAACTTGTGTCATCTGGGCCGCGACAGGCTCATCGGGGCAACTGCTCGTGGGATATGACGCTTCAAATGCCTCCTTTTTCTTGGAGGACCATCTCGCAAGGCGAGTGAGTGTTTCGTTCTCTGTATCCATTACGGACCGGATTTGTCTTGGTGTTTGTCAAACGGCCAGCGAGCGCCGACTCTTTGCAGGACGAATGGGTGGTGATGTCGATTCGTCGAGAGCTGCAATAGCGCCGGTCGGCACCTTTACAAGCCTGCGTTTGTACTAGATCTAGCTCAACCAAATTTCACCCAACCGTGGCGCTGCTCTCGCACGAGGCGGCGTCATTTATTTTAAATGAGGACTTTTATGATCCAAGAATCTATGCAGCTTTATGGCGCGATGACTCTCATCGTGCACCGTTCTAACGGCGAGGTTGAAACTGTTCACAAGGACAACATCATCGTCAACGTGGGCTTCGACTTTATTGCCGATGCCATTGGAAAGTCTGTCAGTCGTCCCAACGTGATGGGATTCATTGCCCTTGGCACAGGGACTACCGCAGCCGCAGCAACACAGTCGGCGCTGGTGACAGAACTCGATCGCAACGCTGCGACCTACGCCCATACTGCTGGCACCAAAACATTTACTTTCACAGCTGATTTCCTGGCTGGTGATGGGACCGGTGCAATCACAGAGGCAGGGGTATTCAACGCAGCGTCAGCTGGCATCATGTTTGACCGAGTGGTGTTCCCTGTGGTCAATAAAGGTGCTGATGACAGCCTGACCGCCGTTTTCACCTTCACGATGAGCTGATCGTCATGCCCGAAACGGTGACGGTTACTGAAACCCAGGGGTCTCGATACACCTGGGCTTCGGCTGGATTCACATGGTCAAGTGCCAGTGCAGGCAAAAGCTGGACTGCAGCCTATCCTGCGGTTTACAGCATTGCTGTAGCCGCAACGCTTGCCTTCATCGAGGCTGGATCGCGAAGCTGGACAAAGCGTTCTAGTGAGAGCCTTCCAATTTCAGAAGGGCGAAAAAACATATTTACCTTGCGTGAGTCTGAGTCGGTTGGGTTCTCTGAAACCTACTCAGACCTCATCGCTTTTGTGTTGCGTTGTGTTGAATCGATGACCTTTGCAGAAGGCGTTGCAAAGAACAATAAAAAGCAAATTGCGGAGTCATTTCAGTCTGCTGACTACCTGGCGAACGCACTCACAAAAACCAACAATGAAAGCCTTGCATGGTCCGATTCACTCCGCCAAAACAGCATTAAGCGTCTGGCTGAATTTCTGCCCGTCTCTGAATCCATTCGAAAGTTAATTGCTAAAAACAGATCTGAGGCTTTTGGACTCAACGACGGTCTTGACCGGGCGATCACAAAGCAGGTTGCAGAGGCGATTGCGTTTGCTGAAACCTACACAGACCTCATTGCCTTTGTCCTGCGAGTTAGCGAAGGCCTCGGCGTTAGCGATTTAGGCGCTAAGCAGGTAAGAAAGCCACTGACCGAATCCTTTGGCACGTCCGACAA
>CALCPT010000261.1 GCA_937897265.1 uncultured Alcaligenaceae bacterium | reverse complement strand
TGAATGTGACGGCTGCGGCGCACGCAGGCTGCAGACCCCACAAAGACCACGACAATCAGGCAATACACTGCGAGCTCTTCGGTCCATGAGACCGAATCGTTCAAGATGTATCGGGTGATGAATTGCAGACAGACAAGAGCAGTCATCAGCCAAAAAAAGATCAGACTCAGCCAGTCTTCAAAGGCGTAGCTTTCAAGCGACACGGTTTGATGATCGGCCTCGGCAAAACTCGCCACAATTTCGTCGGCAGACGAAATTATGTGAGTGTTGGCTGCTGAGGTGTCGGCACCTGATCTGTGTGCAGAGCGAGACGAAGGGGTTGCAGCCGTCATGATTTATTTGATGGCCTGAATGCGGTCCCAATCGGCTTTCTGATAGCCATACTGCTCGAAAGGTACCTTTTGAACCACAGTCGCTTGAAACGCTTTGGTGTCAACTTCTACAACGTTAATACCCTTGGCTTTAAAGATACCGACGAGTTCTTTCTCACGTTCTGCGATTTGCAGTGAAGATTTTGCTGCGGCTTCTTGCATGACCTCACTGAACATCGCTTTGTCAGCATCACTGAGTTTTTTCCAGAGACCCCCTGCGACAATCGTATTCAAGTGATCAACAATATGCCCCGTCAGCACAATATTCTTTTGAACTTCATAGAATTTTTTAGCTTCGATAGTGGGTAATGGATTTTCTTGTGCTTCAACAGTGCCATTTTGCAATGCAAGATAGACCTCTGCGAAGGCGATGGGTGAGGTGTTGGCGCCGCAAGCGCGAGGCATCGCCAAATAGGCTGGCACGTCAGGCACGCGAATCTTCAGACCTTTCATTTCTTCGCAGGTTTTGAATAAGCGGTTGGTCGTGGTGTGACGCACCCCGTAGTACGTAGTCGCTACGATGGTGTGGCCGCTGCTCTTGGCGTAGCCTGCGTTGAGTTCTTTGTAGATGTCACTCTTGGTGTAGGCTAGCAGGTGCTCGACACCACGGAAGGTGTAGGGATAATAGGTGACTCCAATGCGTGAAAAGTTTTTCGCAGCGAAGCTAGAACCCGAAATGATGATGTCAACAGTGCCTAAGCCCAAACCTTGATTGATGTCGTTTTCTTTACCAAGTTGTGAGGCAGGATAGACGTCGATCAGGTAACGACCGTTAGAGCGCTTTTTGATTTCTTCAGCAGCCCACACCGAGGTTGTGTGATAAGGCTCAGAGGTCTCGTACACGTGCGCCCATTTCAGTTTGGTTTGCGCCAGCGTTGGTGCGGCTGCGGCCGCGCATAGCACAAGCGCGAAGGCGGTTTTGATCGTGAGGCTTTTCATCATGGTAGGTCTCCCTTTTGAAATATTAAATAAAATGTCTTGAGTGGGGCTGGCGAAAATGTTTTGTCAAATAATGAGTTGAACTTTGGTGTGTTGGGTGCGATCTCGCGCGAGTTCAAAGGCGTCTTTAGACTGGCTTAAGGGCAATTGGGCGCTAATTAATGCACGCACATCCGCCCGGCGCGTCCGGATGGCTTGCACCGCCCAGTCAAACGCTGCGTGTGCACGAAAGGCGCCAACATAATTCAACTCACGCGACATGACTTGATTCGCAGCAAACAGCATGTCTGTTGCCAGTGTTCCAACTTGTACAATCGTGCCGCCGCGCCTTGTGGCGGTGAGGCAAGTGTTGACAGCTGCTGGACTACCCGCCGCTTCTACACTGACATCGGCCCAGTCAGCAATTTGTTCCGGCGAAGTTTGATCGATACGCACGGTGCGGTTCGCACCGACTTGGCGTGCCAATTTCAGAGCGCGGTCGTGGATATCGCATACGATAATCTGTGCAGCTCCTGCGATACGTGCGGCGATGACAGCCATACAACCAATCGTGCCACCACCGGTAATCAAAACTGTCTTTCCCATAACTGAGCCGGCGCGGTACATCGCATGCATGCCAATAGAGAGCGGCTCGGCGCAGGCGATCTCGCCCAACGTGATTTCTGGCTCATCGATAGGTGTGAGTTGTTGTTCGCCTACGATAAAGTGCTCACGAAATAAGCCAGGCAGATGCGGAAAAATCGCGGCGCTGCCCATAAAAACCATCTGCGTGCACAGGTTGCCTCTGCCTTCGCGACAGTAGTTGCAGTGGCCGCAAGGGTGCGAAGGATTCACCGCAACTTTTTGTCCGATTTTTACGCGCGTGACCGCGGCACCGACCGCGTCGACAACGCCCGAGGCCTCGTGGCCAGGAATGAACGGCGCACGCAGCGCAAAGATCCCGGCGCGGCCATGTTCGTAGTAATGCAAATCTGAGCCGCAAATGCCGCCAGCACCTAAGCGCACACGCACTTCGTAGTCGCCAGGTTCAGCGGCATCGTATTGGGTGACCCTGAGATCAAGCGGAGCAAAAAGGGTACAAGCTAGGCTCATGACAGTTGAGATCTTTTAAATTGGTCTGACCAATTTAAGAGTCTAGTCGTGGTTTGCTTGCTCGTGATATTAGGGTGAACCCTGCTGTGGCGCATTGATGACTTGATACTAAATTAAGCCAAGCATCAATTTCAGCGTGAGCAACCACAATTAATCTTAGTATTCAGCTAGTGAATTAGTTCTTTGGCGTTTTTGATGCCAGAGTTAGGTTGACCTTGGCACAGAGTGCGTTGCCCAAATACAAACGGCGACCGAGGTCGCCGTTTGTATTTCCCCCACTGCAGTGCAGCGGGGCAGGGTCTAGCTCACATCAAACGCGTGTTTCGACCTGTACCAAAGGTTCGCTCGAAATCACGACTGCGGGCTTGCGCTCGCGACCGAGTTTGACGCTGACTGTAGGCTGCTCAGCCAAGGTTTGTGCGACACGAATCGGATCGCTTTCAATCCACTGCAGCCCAGCCGAACGCACGATGGCGTGCAGCGTTGCCAGATCTGCGACAGGTGCTGGGGCGGGCGCTGTGATGGCAGGAGCCGGCGCTTCGATCGCAACCGATGCAGGTGCGGCGACAGCGACAGGTGCCGGCGCGACTGGAGCAGCAGGAGCAGCCATCGGTGCAGGAGCAGCAACGGCAGCAGATGCAACCGAAGCAGCAACAGCAGCGGGAGCAGGAGCAGGAGCAGCAGCAGCAGCACTTGCGACAGGCTCTGTTGCAGAGCCCACGTTCACATAAGCAGCAGGTGCTGCAGGTGCGACGTAAGCGGCAGGTGCCGCTGGGGCTTGCGCTACTGGCGTTGCAGCGGGTGCCGCTGCTGGCTGAACAGCCGCTGCAGTATGAACCGGAGCAACGTACGCCTGCGAAGCCGGAGCCTGATAGGTTGGCGCGACGTGCGTTTGTAACGGCGCTGGGGCTGCCAAGGGTGCGGCTTGAGTCGTTACACCACTATTTGGCTGGGCCTGAGTCTCAGCCTGTTGACCGCTTGATGAACCATCTTCGTTCTCAAAGCCTGAACCTTCGTCTTGACCACGTTTGCCACGACGGCTACGACGACGGCGGCGTTTGCGCTCTGGATCACCGCTGTTGTCGTCGTCAGAGCCCGGTTGACCTTCTGGGCCGTTTTGCAAGTGACGTTGATCATCGGCCTGTGCAGGGTTAGTCGCTTCGGTGCGTGGGCCATGCGGCTGACGTGGTGCCTGCGTCGTGCCGCTTGCTTGAACACCTGCTGCAGTGTTAACTGCTTGCGCGCCGTCAGTGCCGTCTTGTCGGCTGTCACCTTCGTCACGACGATGGCGACCACGGCCGCGTGGATTGCGACCGCCTTGACGCGCGGCGTCATCACTCTGCTCAGCGCCAGCGGTGCGACCAGCACCCTCATCGCGCGGTGGGCGGCGATTGTCGGTATCGGTTGATGCCTCGGCGCCTGGGCGTGCGTCGTTGCGATGCTCGGGGCGACGACCGCGATGCTGACCGCCACGATTACCATTGCCGCGATTGCCCTGACCATTGCGACCACGTTCGCCACGTGCCTCGGTCGGTTTGGGTGTCTCTTCGACTTTTTTCTCTTCTTTCGAGCCGCCCGAGAGCCAACCCATCAAACGCTTGAAGAAGCCGGGCGATGCTTCAGTTTCTGCGGCGACCGGTTTTTTGGCTGAGGCTGAAGACACAGGAGCTGGTTGCGAAGGCGTAATGCCTTTCACCAAAGCCTCTGGTTTTGCTTTGACTTCTTGCTCTTTAGGGGCCCAACTCATATCCGTAGAAGGAGCATCGACCATATCAAAACTAGTCTTGATGTCTTCAAGGCGCGGGTCGTCGTGACGCAAACGCTCAATATGATGATGCGGCGTTTCGAGGTGACGATTCGGGATCAGAATCAAGTTAACTTTCAGGCGCGCTTCGATCTTGGTGATATCTGAACGCTTTTCGTTCAACAAGAAGGTAGCAACATCAACCGGCACTTGAGCATGTACGGCGGCCGTGTTTTCTTTCATAGCCTCTTCTTGCAACAGACGCAAGACTTGCAAGGCGCTTGACTCGGCGTCGCGGATCACACCAGTGCCGTTACAGCGCGGGCAAGTGATGTGCGAGCCTTCATTGAGGGCGGGGCGCAAACGCTGACGCGAAAGCTCCATCAAACCAAAACGTGAGATTTTGCCCATTTGGACGCGGGCACGATCAAAGTGCAGTGCGTCGCGCAGACGGTTTTCAACCGAGCGTTGATTTTTGGTGTCTTCCATGTCGATAAAATCGATCACGATCAGACCACCCAGATCTCGCAGGCGCAATTGGCGCGCCACTTCGTCGGCGGCTTCTTGGTTGGTGCGAGTGGCTGTTTCTTCAATATCAGCGCCGCGTGTTGAGCGCGCCGAGTTGACGTCGATCGAGACCATCGCCTCGGAGTTCTGCAGGGCCATCTTGGCCGCGGTCACGTATTGGTTTCCGGGCCCTAAAATCTTGTCGACTTTGGGCGTGGATTCGGTACCGTAAGCCAAAGCAGCGACGGCCTGGGCGCCACCGGCACGCAGTCCATCACGGTGAACGGTGGGGGCACCATCCGGCTGGAGGGTGGGTCTTCCGCGGCCACATCGGTGGGTTCAGGCCACGGCAGCCGGGCTGGCATC
>CALCPT010000260.1 GCA_937897265.1 uncultured Alcaligenaceae bacterium | reverse complement strand
AAAGGCCGGGGTTTCAATGCCTACCCACTGCGCAAAAGCGCCACGGAGTATGTGATGGCGGGGGCCAAGCTGGAGGTTCTCTCTGGAATCCAGACGCTGGCCATCACCCAGGATCAAAATGCGCCACGGCGTCTTCGATCCGGGCGCGCGATCGACTCAACCTCGTCATCCCAAGGTTGACCTCGGCCATGTAGGCGGCTGCAAACAAGGTGATGCCCACCAGCACCCGCACCAGCACCCGCCGCGGCCACTAAAGTGACCTACGCTGCTGACACATTCTTTGACTTCAACAAGTCTGTGTTGAAAGCTGACGGCAAAGCCAAGTTGGACGACCTGGCTGGCAAAGTTAAAGCCATCAACTTGGAAGTCATCATCGCTGTGGGTCACACTGACTCCGTTGGTTCTGATGCTTACAACCAAAAGTTGTCTGTCAAGCGTTCTGACGCTGTGAAGGCTTACTTGGTGTCCAAAGGCATCGAGAAAAACCGCGTTTACACCGAAGGCAAGGGCGAGAAGCAGCCAGTTGCTGACAACAAAACTTCTGCTGGCCGTTCCAAGAACCGCCGCGTGGAAATTGAAGTTGTGGGCACCCGCCCTAACTGATCTCTCCAGATCCACGAAAAGCCCCAGCAATGGGGCTTTTCTCATGGCAAACCCCATCATCCCCGGATCGAACAACGACCGCACCGGCGACAGGAACCGGCTGAGCGGCGCATACGAATGGCGATCGCCCACGCCCGCCCGCTTGTGGTGGTAGCGCAGCGGGACGTACACGCTGAGCACGTCGCGCGCCCGCGTGAGCGCGACGTAGAGCAGGCGAAGGCTCTCGGCGAGTCGCTCGCGGAATTCCAACTGCGCGTGCTCGTCGCGTTCGGGCGAATCGAAATCACAAACGTGTTCCGAATGTGTTCGGCCATTCCCGGTCTCTTGCTGGCGGTGGAAATAGACCGGCTCGGAATGTTTCCGGTTCAGTTCCGCTGAACGCCACGAGAAGGGGCAGAAGACGACGGGATACTCCAGTCCTTTGCTTTTATGAATGGTCACAATTTTTACTGCATCCTCATCATTCTCAATCTTTAAGCGCTGGCTAAACAAATCCAGTTCGCGAATCGGGATGAGCTGTGCATTCGTGGATGGCTTAAATCCAGCCAATTTATTGATATTCATCAAAATCTCTTTTTCCTTAGGGTCGGTTTTTCCGTAGCCAAAGAAAAAGTCTTTGAGTTTTTGTTTAGTGGCCTCAGGTACATCCTTCAGCATCACCAGTGGGTCAGAGGCGATTAGTGGTGATGTCCAAATGACTTTGATCTCTTTGAACTTTGCAGGCTGAAGACCTTCAAGTTTTTCTAAGGCCTCGCTGTTGGCGGTAGCGACATCAACTTGTTTGGCTGCTACGGTTAACAAATTAGTTTCGTGATTTGCTGCGCGCGTCACTTTGAAAATCTTTTTCGGATCTACATTATTCTTAGCAAAGACGTAAAAGCCGGGGACCAAAAAACCTGAAGTCGAGTTTGGGTCGCCGTTACCAAAGCTCAGTGCTTTGGCATTTTTTAAAACATCTTCAACCGAGTTCAGTGGGCTATCGCGATGCACGACCAAATGCGAGTAATACCCCAACGCCCCATCTGCCGCAATTTGTTGTGCAAAGACCTCGGCGCCCGAGCGATCAACGGCTTCGATAGCGGCCTTATTGCCAAGCCAAGCCGCTTGTACTTTCTTGAAGCGCATGCCCTCAATGATGCCTGCATAGTCAGAGGCAAAAAATGGCTTTGCCTTAATGCCGGTTTGACGCTCAAGATCGGCGAATAAGGGCAACCAATTTTGCTTTAGATTTTGACTGGACTCGGTCGAGATCAGTCCAAAGTTAAGCTCTTGCGCCTGCGCAGTATGCGTGAACGCGAGTGGCGCTATTGAAACAATGGCCATGGCCAAAAATTTTTTCAGCATATCAACAACTCCAATAAAAAGAGGTAAAGTTAAGCGGCTTGGGTAAGAGACATCACCGGATTCAGATGTGGGCGCACGCCAGTGGCTGTTTGCGCAGAAGGCATCGGTGCGAACAGCTCATCGACTTGGACGCCATACAATTCGCGCAACAGCTTGGGCGTTAAAGAGGAAGAAGCGCCGTCAAAAACAACTTTACCTTGATGCAATGCGACGACACGCGGGCAGTATTTCAGCGCGATCTCAACCTGATGCAGTGAGACGATGACGGTACATTTGTCTTCGCGATTAATACGCGCCAAGATTTCCATCACATTACGTGAGGACTCGGGGTCTAGCGAAGCGATGGGCTCATCTGCCAGAATGAGGTCGGCACCCTGCACCAGCGTGCGTGCGATGGCGGCGCGCTGCTGTTGACCACCAGAAAGTGTCGAGGCGCGTTGGCCATGACAGTCTTGAATGCCAACACGTGCCAACGCCTGGTAGGCGACCGAACGCTCTGCCTGGTTAAACAAGCCTAGCAGGCCACGCCAGACCGGCATACGGTGCAGCAGCCCAACTAAAACGTTAGTCATGACCGACAAGCGATCGACTAAGTTGAACTGTTGAAAAACAAAGCCGACTCTCGCCCGTGAGGTACGAATGTCGGCGGCGATACGCCCGTCCTTTTGAATCACCGAACCACCAACTTCAATCGACGAGCCGCTAATTGGATCCGCAGCAAGCAGCCCGGCAATGTGACGAAGCAAGGTTGACTTTCCCGATCCCGAGGCTCCGATTAATGCAATCATTTCGCCGCGATTGACGCTGAGATTGATATCGCAAAGAGCCTGTTTCTTTGAATGAAAGTGCTTGTTTAAGTGAGTAATGCGAAGGGCGGTGGTCATAGAGTCAATCCATGAAAACTATCTTGGTAGTATGTCTAGCCGACATGACAAAGGCTTTACAGTTATGTGAATATTGAAATTCGCTGTGAGCTGTACGCCTGCTCAGACGACCTGACAGCCTTCGCGCCACACCGAAGGTGCAAGAGCATGCCCTGCT
>CALCPT010000259.1 GCA_937897265.1 uncultured Alcaligenaceae bacterium | reverse complement strand
TTGCCTGAGTCGTGTCTTACTGACTCTGCCACCTAGCGCTCAGGCTCAGGCCACCGCCTTAACACTTCAAAGTCTGCACCAGCCCGTACCCGGAGGCGTGGCAATTGTTGCCCTGCCCACCACCAATCGCACCCCACCGAAAGTTACCTTTCAACAGAAACCTGTTTTAGTCGTTGCCGCCCAAGAGCAACGTTGGGTAGCGGTGGTGGGCCTGCCACTTAACCTCGCGATTCAAACACAAGTGCTCGTTGTCGCCGATCAACAAACACGCACAGAGGTCAAATTTGAAGTCAAAGATAAAAAATATCGCGAACAACGCATCACCGTCAGCAACAATCGGCATGTCAATCCCTTAGCCGACGACATGACTCGCATTACTCGCGAACTTGAGTTACAAAATGCTGCGTACCGGCAATTCAGTCCAAATGTGCCGAGCAATGTCCTGTTCGATCCTCCCGTCAAAGGGCCTCTCTCAAGCCCCTTTGGCTTGAAGCGGTTTTTTAACGGTGAGCCTCGAGCGCCGCATTCGGGTCTAGACTTTGCGGTCCCCACTGGCACCCCGGTGGTTGCGCCTGCAGTTGGCAAAGTGATCTTAACTGGTGATTATTTTTTTAATGGCAACACCGTGTTTTTAGATCACGGCCAAGGACTAATCAGCATGTACTGCCACCTGTCTGTGATTGACGTCAAGGTAGGAGACACCCTCTCACGCGGCCAAGTATTGGGCAAGGTAGGCGCCACCGGCCGAGTCACTGGGGCGCATCTGCACTGGAACGTCAGCTTAAACGATGCCCGAGTCGATCCGGCGATCTTTATCGGGCAATTCAAGCCTTAGCTTAAGCAGTGGGTACGACGTATTCGCCGTATTTATTGGCGGCCTTTTCAGAATCGGTCGAGTACCAGACAATCAACACGATAATCCCGATCAATGTGAAAGCAATCAACTGCCACCAGCCAGTGCGACCAATATCGTGCAGGCGTCGAGCCCCCGCCGCCCAAAGAGGCAAGATCATGACCAAACTCACGACACCGGCAATGCTCGCACCAACAGACAGCTGTGCAAACCAAGTGAGCAACAAAGTAAACAAATAAAACCACCAAAACTCACTACGCGTTGCACGACCACCGAAGGTCGCAAACTTTGAGAAACACGTGGTAATTGCTGTTGGAAAATTCACGGTGACCTCAACTCAAAAGTTAGTAGAAACTACCAAAGACTATATTACGTTTTACCTCTCAGACGGCCAATATTGGCTGTGGCTGCAGAATTTCTTGTATATTTAGCAACACTTGGCGGCAGTTCGTGTCGCAGCCGCTGAAGGGGTTGCCCGCAGCGATTAAAACAATATGCGTCTGTGCTCAGACGCCGGAGATCACATGAAAGCTCGAATCCTTGCCGTTCTGGCCGCATTATTGCTGAGCGCCAATTGCTCGGCTGCTTTTCCTGAGCGGGCGGTGACACTGATTGCTCCGTTTCCAGCTGGTGGTGCCGCTGACGTGATTGCCCGTTTGCTCGCCAGACAACTTGAAGTGCAACTGGGCAAACCGGTCATCGTCGAAAACAAAGCGGGGGCAGGCAGCGTCATCGGCGCCGCATATGTCGCCAATGCTAAACCTGATGGTTACACCATCCTACTTGGTTCAAACTCAACCTTTGTGCTCAACCCTGCATTAATGGCAAAGATGCCTTACGATGCCTCAGTGGATTTTGATGCGATCGGTAAAATCGGTACGCTCGGGTTAGCCCTGCTGGTCAACCCTCAAGTCCCGGCAAAAAACGTCACAGAACTGATTGCCTTGATTCGCGCAAACCCCGATAAATATTCGTATGCCAGTTATGGCAATGGCACGACCTCAAACTTTGCCGGTGCCATGTTCAATTCAGTCACTGGCTTGAACGTGATGCATATTCCCTATAAAGGCAGTACACCCGCCATGAACGATACGATTGGCGGACAAGTACCGATCGCGTATGACACGATCTTGGCGACAACCCCTCAACATAACGCGGGTCGTGTTCGAGCCTTGGCTGTCACCAGCCTTAAACGCTCACCCTTATTGCCTAATATCCCAACCTTGGCTGAGTCTGGCTTAAAAGACTACAACGTTGTCGCCTGGCAGGCCATCGCTGGCCCGAAAGGCTTACCCGCTGACGTCAAGGCGGTGTTGCAAAAAGCCTTGAAAGCTGTCATCGAAGATCCCACCGTTGTCGAGAAAATGGCGGCAACGGGCTTTGATGTCAGTTGGAACCCCGCCAACGACTGGGCGCAAATGATTCGGTCTGAAATTGCTGAGGCTAAAGACATCGCTGCCAAAGCCAAAATCACAATCGAATAATCGTTTTTTGGATTTCAAATGTCTCTTTTTTTGATTCGGCACGGCGAAACTTTACTCAATGCGGCACGCACCGTTCAACCCGCCGCAACACCTCTTGCACCTCGCGGGCTTGCGCAGGCTGAACTCGTCGCCGCGCGCGTGGTTGGTCTCAAACCCGCAGCAATCTTATCAAGCGATATGCCGCGCGCCTGGCAAACCGCTGAAGCGATCGCCCGCCATACTGGACTCGAGCCGCTGAGCACCGAACTCCTGCGCGAACGTAATTTTGGTGATCTACGCGGGCGCCCTTACGACTCGCTTAGCTTTAACCCGCTTGAGATGGTTGAGGCACCCGCAAACGGTGAGTCGCTAGCCGAGTTTCACGAACGCGTCAACGAGGCGTTTGAATATGCAGCGCGGATGCGTGTATCGCTAGACGGCCCGTTAGTGGTTGTTTGCCATGGCTTAGTGATTCATGCCATGTTGGCCAATTGCATAGATATCAACAAACAGGCGATACCTGCGCGCATTGGCAACACCTCCATCACTCGAGTGGTCGCGCAGCACCCCTTTAAAGCTGAACTCGTGAACTGTACCGCGCACTTAGACGGCACCGATTTAGCTGAGGATACTAAAAGTTTATCGGGCGGCTAAAGCAGGCGTGACACACTGCCAACTTTAGCGGGCACCGAAAAGGCTTTTGATTTTTTGCCACAACATGCTGAGCAGCACGCTAACTGGATTGATGGCTTTGGCCTGCTGAGGCGCAGTGTCTGCAGGCCGCGCTAAACGCTGAGTCACGTTCTTGCCAAAATCTGCGACCATCCGTCGCACAAACTCTTGCACCAAGCCAGACCTTGAAAATTGTGCCAAAGGCCCCTGCAAGGTGTAGAGCAACTCAACTGCGACGCGCGTGCCTGTCGCATTAAGCGCTTCGAGCTGATAACGCACATCGCCGGTCGCACGCGACTGGCTGACTGAATCTTGACCGGCACCTTTCAATATCGCAACACGTTGGGCTGCGTCCCGTTCAATGGTGGCGCTGCCTTTGAAGGTTGCCGACATTGGCCCAAACTTTATCGCAATGTTGCCTGCGACCTGCTCAAGAGTCTCACTATCAATTTGAGCCCCTGGCAGACAACTCGCAACCGCTTTTAAGTCGGACATGAAAGACCACACCGTATCAACGCCAAATGGCACGTCAAACGACGCGTTCACTTTCGTGCCTTTTTGCGCAAGCTGTTGCTGAACTGACTGACTATCGGTCGCGTCAGCAGGAGCTTTTCGTACATCATTTAAGGCTGCACTCTGCCCACGCTCACGTTTGGCTTCAAAGCTCGTAAAACCTTGCTCAAGCTGTGGGGCAGGACTAGGTTCTGCCCTGCCCTGAGACAACGCTTCGCGCAACGCTTGAACTTGGACATCCGGATGATCGCGTAAGTCTTGCAACACCGCCATGATCGCCGACACAATACCCATATAGCCGGTGCAACGGCACAAATTACCGGCTAGTTCAATGCGTACGCGCTGCTCATCGGCTTGCGGCAGGCGCAAGATGATATCGCGCGCTGTTGCCAACATGCCAGGCGTGCAGTAGCCGCATTGCAAAGCATGATGGACTTGGAAAGCAGCACGCAGCCGCGACATGACGGGATCAGACTCATAGCCCTCAATCGTGGTAACGGTTCGCCCCTCGCAGGCCACCGCGTAGGTAATACAAGCCCTGACTGGCTCACCATCAAGCAAGACTGTACAGGCACCACAGACACCGTGTTCACAACCAAGATGGGTGCCCGTGAGTTGAACAACATCACGCAAAAAATCACCCAAATGGGTGCGGTGAGAGACCTCCTTCTGAACAGTGTTGCCGTTAACCGTTAACGTAATGATATTCATGCTTGCACACCAAAGGCCTGTTTGAGACAGCGCACGACAGCCGCAGCCGCCATGCGGCGCCCTCCCCCGGCTTTCATGACCGCACACCTGCTCGCCATCGACGCCTCGACCGACCGGATCGAGCTGGCCCTGACCACCCGTGGTCAGGTGCAGGCGATGACCCTGCCGGGCGGCGCGGGGACCTGGCCGCAGGAGGTGATGATCAATGGCCAACCGGTCCCCGTGCTGACCCGGGACCAGCTTGACGACCAGTCGCTGCTGACGCTGGGTGCAGCGCTGCGCTGGGTGCCCGGCGTCAGTGTCGGCCAGGGCGAGGGCCACCGCGACCAGGTGACGATCCGCGGCAACAACTCGACCGCCGATTTCTTCGTCGACGGACTGCGCGACGACGCCCAGTACTTCCGCGACCTGTACACGGTTGACCGCATCGAGATCCTCAAGGGACCCAATGCGATGATTTTCGGCCGCGGCGGTTCGGGCGGCCCATGAGTTGGGGACTGATGCGGTGGAACTGCACACCGGCCACGGCTATCTGGCCGACCAGTTCCTTGACGGGGCGGGACTCGACGCGGGCGGTTTCGGAATTGCGGCTGTCGTTCCGCGTGCGGCCTGCGGGGTTTTTTGCGGGCCTTGCGGGGCCACGGGTGGTGCATCTGGAACGTGTGCCGCCAGTGCTCGCCCTTGGGCTTGGTGAAGATGGCCCAACACATCAATCTGTGGAGCATCTTGCCAGCTTGCGCTTGATCCCAAATCTCATGGTTTGGCGTCCTTGTGACACCACTGAAAGCGCTAGATCGGAA
>CALCPT010000258.1 GCA_937897265.1 uncultured Alcaligenaceae bacterium | reverse complement strand
TACCGTCCTTGACCGCGGTCACTTGTGCGGTTGTGTCAAGTGGATTGCCAATCGGTGCAAACGGTAGTAATTCAACCATTTTTTGAACGGCGGCGGGAGGCAGTTCGGGTAGCGTAATTGAGTGAGTTTCAGCCGCATCGGCCATTAAAATTCCGATACCGCCCGACACAGTCACAATACCCGCTTGATCGTTTTGCGGTACGGGTAATTTTGAACAAAAATAGGCCACATCAAGCATCTCTTCGATTGTCTGTGCGCGCCAAGCCCCACACTCTGCAAAGATTGCGTCATAGATTGCATCGTTACCTGCTAATGAGCCAGTGTGTGTGGCAGCGGCGGCGATGCCTACCGAAGACGTACCTACTTTCATGATGATCACGGGCTTGTTGTTTTGCGCGGCTTTTAACAATGCTGCGCGCAGAAGATTACCGTCCTGACAGCCTTCAATCGCGGCGCAGATCACCTTGGTGCCTGGATCTTGCGCAAAATAATCGATACATTCCGCGACATCAATGTGGGCTTCATTGCCGGTTGCCACGATGCGACTCAGTCCCATATTACGTTGAATCGCAATCGAGTAGGCACAAGAGCCAAAGGCGCCACTTTGAGTGGCGATCGATATCGAACCGGGCGAGGGTGTAAGCGCTTCAAGTGCAGTTGAAAAGGTCGCAAAGAAGCGATTGACGACACCGACGACGCCTAAGCAATTTGGGCCGAGGAGTTTTATGCCGTAACGTTTAGCCGTAGCGACTAATAGTTTTTGTGCAAGTACACCCTCAGACCCGATTTCGGCAAAACCCGAGCTGAACACTTGAACAACTTTGACACCTTTTTCGCCACATTCTTCTAGCGCCGCTTGGCAAGCCGCCGCGGGCAAGATGATGATTGCTTGGTCTACGGACCCTGGGATATCTTTAATCGAGGCAAACGCTGGATACCCTTGAATCTCGGCATTACGGCTGTTGACGGGGTACACCTTGCCCTGAAAACCGCCGTCGCGCAAAAAACGAATTGGCCTGCCGCCTAATTTGTTAGGATCAGACGAAGCGCCTAAGATTGCGACCGTTTGCGGTTCAAAGAGTCCGTGCAGTGGGTGACTGGAGGCGGTCATTGTCATGAGCTATGCGATTCCCTTAACGCCTTGACATGAAAAAGCCGGTCGCCGTAGCGATATTCGTTGGTGATTAGCCGTTGAGCTAAGCGCGCGGCAAGTGTTTCTTCACTCATTCCCATCCCGCCATGCAGTTGAATTGCGGCTTGGGCGCAAAAGCGTGCCGCATCGCCCAAGCAAAGTTTCAGTAAACGAAGGCGTCGAGTTTGCTCAGGGTCGGTTAAGGCGTGGCGCAGGCACTCTTGCAGCATGCCGCGCGCTGACTCATATCGCACATACATCTCAACGGTACGATGACGCAAGGCTTGAAAACTCGAGAGCGGCACGTCAAATTGGGTGCGAGTCTTAAGGTACTGAATGGTATGTGCGAGTAGAGATCCTAAGGCCGATACCGTGTCAACTGCAGTGGCCAGCAGCGCCATGTTTTGAGCGGCAGCGATAGCGGCTTGAGCCGAGATTCCCTGGGCTAGGCACTGAGCGATCGGGACATTGATACCTTCAAACGCAATATCAACCGTTTGAATGCCATCAATTGAGCGATAGCGCTTGGTCGGACCAGGCAGGTCTGTCGCGTCCATTAAGAACAGCAGCGCTTGTTCGGTATGGGAGTGTTTGGCAAGGACCAGGTAATGGGTTGCGTGAGGTGAGAGGGTAGTACCCAGCAACTGGCCCCGCAGGGTAAAGCGCTCACCGCTCAAGTCAATGGTGGCTTTTAGCGCACCTAGACCTAAATCGGGCTGTGTCGTGCATAGCGTTGAAATTGCATAGCTTCCGTTTGCAATGCCGTTCAACCAGCGCCGACGGATGGCAGGCTGTTCAACTGCAGCGAGCAACAAGGGTGTCAGTGCGCAACGCTCAAGTAATGGTAAGGCAAGCGCGTGTTGGCCGAGCCCATCAATGATTGCTACAAGGTCGTCGAGGTTGCCACCCGCGCCGCCTTCTTGTTCTGGTATTAGCGTTGCCGCCCACCCCATTTCAATAATCGGGTCGAGGTTATCGGCCTGCTGTTGATCTGTGTAATCAGCGGCGAAGCGCAGCGCAGAGTCAAAGACGGGGCCTTCGACCAACGCTTGAGTTGTGAATGTCATGCTTCATTCTCCAAAGATTTCACGGGCGACGACATTACGTTGCACTTCGGTCGTTCCGCCAGCAATGGTGCGACTTCTAAAGTACAAATAGTTATGCGCCCACAGCGCATCATCGTCTTCTGTGCCGTCTAAATGAATAAAGCGTGTCGCCACTTCTGGGCCCACTGCGTCAATCGCCAACTCTACCAACTGTTGCGCTAATTCACTGCACTGTAACTTTAGCGCAGAGGGCTTCATCCCCAAGGGTTGTTGCTGCATTAGCGCTTCGGTTGCGCTTGAGAGCATTTCACGAGCGCCGAGTAGTGCTCCTTCAATGAGTAGTAAGCGATGTGACAGACTGCTAAGATCACGAGTGTGCGCATCCTTATCGGCCTGTGCGTCGATCAAAAGCTTTGCGCGCTGCCATAAAAGCGTTAAGCGCGCGACGCTGGCAGGTGGAAGTCGCTCGCGTTCAAGCAAGTATTTTGCGTAGCGCCATGCGCGGCCTTCTTCGCCGACTAAGTAGCTTTGATGCACGCGGACATCGGTTAAAAAAACTTCATTGACGTGATGCCAGCCATCAATCGTACGGATGGGACGAATCGTGATGCCAGGGGTATCTAAAGGGATCAATATTAGCGAGATCCCATCCTGTTTGCGTGATTCTTTTGCCGTACGTACTAAGGTGTACATAATGTCGGCCTCGTGGGCATGCGAAGTCCACATTTTTTGACCGTTGATTACGTAGTGTTCACCATCCCGCACGGCACTCGTACGTAGGGAGGCGAGATCAGAGCCAGAGCCCGGTTCTGAATAGCCCTGACACCACCACTCAGAACCATCTAATATTTTTGGTAAGAAACGTTGTTGTTGCGCGGGCGTGCCAAACTTCATAATGACCGGGCCAATATGTCCAACGCCATGGTGATAGATTGGTGGGCAGTGCGATTGCGCCATGACTTCTTCAAAAATCAAACGCTGCTTGACATCCCAGCCAGTGCCGCCGTGTTCGACGGGCCAACTGGGCGCTCCCCAGCCGCGCGCGTAAACCTTTTTTTGCCAAGCGCTGTACTGCTCGCGCCCAAGTTTGCCGCCACTGGCGACGACTGCTCGCACCTCTGGCGGGCATTGCTCGTCGGCAAAGGCGAATAATTCGCGACGGAACGCTTCATAAAAAGCGTCATCTTTGGGTGTTGAGTTCATGGTGATACCGGCATCGCCTTAAATTGTTTGGGTCACATCACTGCGCTACAGCGCTCTCGAAGCCCTTGGTGATCAAGGGAGGACGTCGAATCGTTAATTAAACGGCGAGTTATCTGCCTTTATAAATTGGCGCACGCTTCTCTTTGAAGGCACGTTGCGCCTCTGCAGTGTCCTCAGTTTTTGAAAGTGCAACGGTTAGATTTTGCTCAAAGCGATAGCCTTCTCGACGCGGCATCACGGCTGTCACCTGGGCTGCCTCTTTGGCATAGCGCAGCGCGATTGGCGCTTTGCTGGCGATTTCGCGTGCGAGATCCATGGTGTAAGGCATCAAGTCCTCTGGCGGTAAGCTCGCTTCGATTAAGCCGAGTCGATAGAGTTCGTCAGCTGAAACTTTCATGCCCGTAAAAAACATGCGCCGCGCCCGTGATTTACCAAAGACGCTCTGCAACATTGCGGTACCACCCGCTAACCCGACATTGATTTCGGTCATCGCAACGAACGCTGTATTCGAAGCAATCCAGATGTCGCAGGTGGTCATTAATCCAAAGCCTGCACCAATCGCTGGGCCGTTCACAGCGCAAATTACCGGCTTGTTGCACTCCACAATCGAGTTTCCAGTTTCGCGTACTAAGCGATTGTGGCGCCAGTAGGCACCTTCTTGATCGCGTAGGCCTGGGCGTTCGTTTAAGTCTGCTCCAGCCGAAAATATTTTCCCGTGTCCGGTTAGCACAACAACCTTGACAGCATCGTTGTCATTAAAGCCGTCAAAGGTTTCAATCAACTCACTGCGCATCTGGGCATTTTGTGCATTTGCGGGTGGTCGATTAAGCGTGACGGTGGCAATGTTGTCGACGATCGTGACGTTGATTGTTTCTAAGGTCATGGTGTGCTCCGTTTCTTGTGATTCGAAATTGATACGGATGCGGTATCTTGCGCTATTCGACAGTGATACTCGCACTTCCAGATTCGGTTAATTGTTTTAATCGTGCGCTTTCATTTTGTAAAAATAATTTGAATTGCTCTTGAGTTTTACTTTCAATCACCAAACCTGTTTTTGCGATGATGGCGTTCACCTCAGGGTCGGCAATCGAAGCTTCTATCTCTTTAAAGAGTGTGTCTTGTAGGGACTGCGGCATGGCGCTGGGTACAAAAAACCCAAACCAGCCTCCAAACACCATATCTACGCCAAGCTCTCGAAAGGTTGGTGTGTCGGGCGCGCTGGGATGTCTTTGTGCAGAGGCAATTGCGATCGCACGTAGCTTGCCGGTACTGACATTACCTAAGGCAGACGTGCCATCAAAAATCCCATGCACCTGACCACCCAGCAAATCGTTCATAGCCGGAGACGTCCCTTTGTAGGGAATATGAGTAATTTGGATGCCAGATCGGAAGAGCACACGTCTGAACTC
>CALCPT010000257.1 GCA_937897265.1 uncultured Alcaligenaceae bacterium | reverse complement strand
TAACGGTGAAAGCCAGGGCGTGGTTCCGTTCTTGAAAGTTGTCAACGACACCGCCGTCGCCGTGAACCAAGGCGGCAAACGCAAGGGCGCAGTCTGCTGCTACCTTGAATCGTGGCACCTTGACATCGAAGAGTTTCTCGAACTGCGCAAAAATACTGGCGACGAGCGCCGTCGCACTCACGACATGAACACCGCAAACTGGATCCCAGACCTGTTCATGAAGCGCGTGTTAGAAGGCGGTAACTGGACACTATTCTCGCCATCAGACTGCCCAGACCTCCATGACAAAGTCGGTGCGGCCTTTGAGAAAGCCTACATTGGCTACGAAGAGAAGGCTGCACGTGGCGATTTGCCTCTGCACAAAACGATGCCTGCCACAACACTGTGGCGCAAAATGCTGTCGATGCTGTTTGAAACTGGTCATCCTTGGATCACCTTCAAAGATCCTTGCAACATCCGTTCGCCACAGCAACACATTGGCGTCGTGCACAGCTCAAACCTCTGCACCGAGATCACTTTAAACACCAACGACTCCGAAATCGCAGTGTGCAACCTGGGCTCGGTTAACTTGCTCGCGCACCTGAAGCACAACGCCGATGGCACCCAGTCGCTCGATCAAGACAAGCTGCAACGCACAATCAAAATTGCAATGCGCATGCTTGATAACGTGATCGACATTAACTATTACGCTGTTGATAAAGCGCGCAACTCAAATGTGCGTCATCGCCCAGTTGGTTTAGGCATTATGGGTTTTCAAGATTGCTTGCATGTGATGCGCGTGCCTTATGCCACACAAGCAGCGATCGAATTCGCAGATCGCTCGATGGAAGCCGTTTGTTATTACGCCTACAGCGCGTCAAACGAACTCGCTGCAGAACGTGGTCGCTACGCAAGCTTTGATGGCTCGTTATGGTCGCGTGGTATCTTGCCGCATGATTCGATTGCACTGCTACGTGAACATCGCGGTGGTTATGTTGAAGTCGATGAGTCAACAACGCTCGATTGGGATTCGTTGCGCGCACGCATCAAAACACACGGCATGCGTAACTCTAATTGCGTTGCAATTGCCCCAACGGCAACAATATCGAATATTATTGGCGTGTCTGCATGCATCGAACCAACATATCAAAACTTGTACGTTAAATCGAACCTCTCCGGCGAGTTTACTGTGGTCAACGAACACCTTGTTCGCGACCTCAAAAAACTGGGCCTCTGGGATGAAGTGATGGTCGCCGACTTGAAGTACTTCGACGGCAGCTTGTCCCGCATCGATCGCGTCCCCGCCGATTTGCGCGCGCTATACGCTACCGCTTTTGAAGTTGAGCCAACCTGGATCGTTGAGTGTGCCGCACGTCGCCAAAAATGGATTGACCAAGCGCAATCTCTTAACATTTATATGGCTGGTGCCTCGGGCAAAAAACTTGATGACACGTACAAGCTCGCTTGGTTACGCGGTTTGAAAACCACGTACTACCTGCGCACGCTTGGTGCAACGAGTGCTGAAAAATCAACGGGTCGAGGCGGTGAACTCAATGCGGTCAACGCAGCAGGTGCCGGCTCAACCAGTGGTACGTTTGCGGCCAGCGCGCCTCAGGCAATGCCCGAGCCCGAAATCCTGGGCGCGGCCTGCACCATGAGACCTGGTGACCCAGGTTTCGAAGAGTGCGAAGCCTGCCAATAACGCGACCGAGAAAAAATAATGTTGACCTGGAACGACGAACCCGCTACTCAACCTGCCGCCCCAGCGGGCGCAGGCTTGATGCCACAAGCCTTGGCGCAAGCCATGGCAGCCTCCTTGCCCTCACGCGCCGCGAGCGGCGTGTTTGGCGATACCGCCTTACCAACACCCGGCCTAAAAGAATCGCCAGTCGCTGCCGACACGAAAACTCGTGTCAACGCTGCCGACAAGCGAATCATTAATGGCCAAACTGATGTCAATCAACTGGTGCCCTTTAAATATAAGTGGGCCTGGGAAAAATACATCGCCACTTGCGCCAACCACTGGATGCCGCAAGAGATCAACATGTCGCGCGACATTGCTCTCTGGAAAAACCCTACAGGGCTGACCGAAGACGAGCGCCGCATCATCAAGCGTAATCTCGGCTTTTTCGTTACCGCCGACTCTTTGGCTGCTAACAATATTGTTCTAGGCACCTATCGCCACATCACTGCGCCTGAATGCCGTCAGTTTTTGCTGCGCCAGGCCTTTGAAGAAGCGATCCATACCCACGCTTATCAATACATCGTTGAAAGCTTGGATTTGGACGAGTCAGAAATCTTCAACGCTTATAACGAAGTGCCCTCAATACGAGCCAAAGATCAGTTTCTGATCCCGTTTATTGATGCGATCGCCGATCCAAACTTCAAAACCGGTACGCTCGAAAACGATCAAACACTTCTAAAGTCACTGATCGTCTTTGCCTGCTTAATGGAAGGTCTGTTCTTTTACGTTGGCTTTACGCAAATCCTTGCGTTAGGCCGGCAAAACAAAATGACGGGCGCGGCCGAGCAGTACATGTACATTTTGCGTGACGAGTCGATGCACTGTAATTTTGGTATCGACCTGATCAACACCATCAAACTTGAAAATCCTCAGCTCTGGACTCCAGCCTTTCGCGAAGAGATT
>CALCPT010000256.1 GCA_937897265.1 uncultured Alcaligenaceae bacterium | reverse complement strand
CGACCTGCTGCTGCTACTCCGCCAACGACTACAACTCGTCCGCCGGCATCTGCAAGAGCAAGACCAGATGCAGCACCACCTGTAATGGAAACAATGCCTCCGTTACCGCCGTCAACACTGCTTGTGCTTTCTCCGCTTCCACCAGTTAGTACGAGCGCTCCACCGGTTGAGCCAACACCAAAGGATTTTCCTGCACTTAAACGCACATCACCTGCAATGCCGCCAGCGCCGCGAGCGGGGCTGTTTCGGTGCGCAGCACCCTTAAGCCAAACTTTATATTCGTAACGCCTTGTCGCGAGGCGGCAGCCGTTTCCTCGGGGCTCCAGCCTCCTTCGGGGCCGATCAACAAGCTCACTGCCTCAATCTTTATTTGCTCGTGATGGCGTGTCGCGACATATTCTGCAAGTGTCTCACCGGCCTCGGGGTCACACAGCAGGCGATGCACGGGTAAGGTGGCGTTGATGGCCTGCTCGAGGGTTTGCGGGGTGCTGAGGTGCATCAAACGGTTACGGCCGCACTGCTCAGAGGCTGAGGCAATCACACCATGCCAGTGTTCGAGACGTTTATCGAGTCTGGCTCCTGATAGTTTGAGTACGCTACGTTGCGCTGCAACAGGAATCACCCTGTGCACGCCTAGCTCAACCGCTTTTTCGATAATCCAATCCATTTTATCGCCCGAGGGTAAGGCTTGGATTAACGTGATTTCGCCACCAAGTTCGGCCTCTCTGGGGCTGTGTTGTCCAAGCAAAACAAGAGTTTTTTTGCCCTCAAAGCTAAGTGTTCCGGCGATTTCACCTCCTCGACCGTCAAACAACACGACCGAATCGCCAGCCACTAGGCGTCTGACGCGGATGTGATGCGCCAGAGGCTCTGGCAATAAGATTTCTTGCCCGGCAAAAACCGGTTCGGAGCAGTAAAAGCGTGGGTCAGCCATTAGGTCGCTCAGAGAGAGGGTGCGGGATTATACGGGTGCTAAACTCCTACGTTTTGTAACCTATTTTTCCTGTGCCTGTTCGGGCGGGACACATCGCATGAACTCAAATACTGTTGTCCCCGTTAAATTGGCCGATGCGATTCGAGCCTTGGCTATGGACGCGGTCCAGCAAGCCAACTCTGGACATCCGGGCGCCCCCATGGGCATGGCTGAAATGGCGCAGGCGCTTTTCACGCGCCACTTGCGTCACAACCCAGCCGATCCGGCCTGGGCTAATCGCGACCGTTTTGTGTTGTCAAACGGCCATGGTTCGATGTTGATTTACGCCTTGCTGCACCTCACGGGCTATGACCTGTCGATGGACGAGTTGCGAAAGTTTCGTCAGCTTCACTCTAAAACGCCTGGGCATCCTGAAGTTGGTATCACGCCGGGTATTGAGACAACCACGGGCCCACTGGGGCAGGGGTTGGCCAATGCCGTTGGGATGGCGCTGGCCGAGGCACTATTAGCGGCTGAATTTAATCGCCCTGAACACAAACTTGTTGATCATCACACCTACGCATTTGTTGGTGATGGCTGCCTCATGGAGGGTATTTCGCACGAGGTCTGCTCATTAGCGGGCACGTTGCGTTTGGGCAAATTGGTGGTGTTGTACGACGATAATGGGATTTCGATCGACGGCAAGGTTGAACACTGGTTCGCCGACGATACCGCTAAGCGCTTTGACGCCTATGGCTGGAACGTTCTACGCGTTGCGGATGGCCATGATGTTGCTGCGGTAGATCAGGCCATCAAACAGGCCCGACTGACCGGTGTCGCTCAGGCTCGCCCGACTTTAATTATTTGCCGCACAGTGATCGGTAAAGGTGCACCGACTGTTGCTGGCACAGACAAAGTTCACGGTTCGCCCTTGGGCGCAGACGAAATCGCTCGTACGCGTACCGCAATTAACTGGCCACATGCGCCTTTCGAAATCCCAGAAGCGATCTATCAGGGCTGGGATCAACGCGCCGCCGGTGCTCAGGCGCAGGCGGCCTGGCAAAAACGGTTTGATGCGTATTCGACCCAGTTTCCTGCCGAGGCACTTGAATTTACACGCCGTATGCGTGGTGAATTACCGGCTAATTTCGCAAACGCCGCACAACAACTGTTGAACGCCACCAACGACCAAGCTGAAACATTGGCGTCACGCAAAGCGTCGCAACAAGCGATCACGGCCTTGGTTGAGTTGTTGCCCGAGATGTTGGGTGGTTCTGCCGATCTGACGGGCTCAAACTTTACGGACTGGAAGGGCGTGGCACCCGTACGTGCGGGCGCTGCAGGCGTGAAGTTTGGTCGTCACATTAATTATGGCGTCCGTGAATTTGGTATGGCAGCCATTATGAATGGCATGGCCTTGCATGGCGGCTATCTGCCCTTTGGCGGCACGTTCTTGACCTTCTCGGATTACTCGCGCAACGCGTTGCGTATGGCGGCGTTGATGAAGATCCGCGTGATTCACGTGTTCACGCACGACAGCATTGGCCTGGGTGAAGACGGCCCCACGCACCAGTCGATCGAGCATGCAGCCAGTCTGCGCCTGATCCCCAATCTGGATGTCTGGCGTCCGGGGGATACAGCCGAGACCGCCGTGGCATGGACGGTCGCGCTGGGCAACAAGTCCAAACCCACGGCCCTGCTGCTGAGCCGCCAG
>CALCPT010000255.1 GCA_937897265.1 uncultured Alcaligenaceae bacterium | reverse complement strand
GCAGGCGAACCCGTGTCGTTCGTTCGCTCGCGTCCAGCTGCAGTGTCTTTTGATGGATGAGCATGCCTTCGGCCACGATGTCGTGCACCGTCATCCGGGGGTTCATGGACGCGTAGGGGTCCTGAAAGACCACCTGCATGCGGGCCGTGTGGTGCAGGCGACCAGCGGCATCAAGCCCCGCGATGTCCTCGCCCGCGTACAGAATCTGCCCGGCGTTCACAGGCTCCAGGCCCAGCAGACACCGCGTCAGTGTGGACTTGCCTGACCCCGATTCGCCCACCAAGCCCAAAATCTCGCCGGGCTGCACCTGCAGACTGACATCATCGACCGCTGGCAATAGGCCAAGGCGGGTAGAAAATTCAGTGCGTAGCGAAGTGATTTCTAAAAGTGACATAGGTTGTTAGCGCGCCAATCGTGGATTCAAAACATCGCGTAATTGATCGCCAACCAAATTAATCGCGACAATGGTCAGCAACAGCGCAACGCCTGGATAGACCGAAATCCAGTACTTACCAGACAACATATATTCATAGCCATTGGCGATTAACAGGCCCAACGATGGCTCGGTGATGGGTAAGCCCAAGCCTAAAAAGGATAGTGTTGCTTCAAGTGCAATCGCGTGCGCAACTTGCACGGTACCCACCACCAGCAAAGGTGGCAACGTATTTGGGATCAAATGCTTAAGCAGCACGCGCCAGGTTGGCAAGCCTAAGCCTCGGGCCGCTTCCATATACTCTTTGTTACGCTCAACCAAAGCTGCCGACCTTGCCGTTCTGGCATAGTAGGCCCACTGCACTGTCACAAGCGCGATGATGACTTTTTCAATGCCAGTGCCAAGGACCGCAATTAAAATCAGCGCCACCAAAATTGCTGGAAAACCCAACTGAATATCAACGATACGCATCAAAATTTGTTCGTAACGCCCACCAAAAAATGCGGCGCTTACACCTAATCCAGCGCCGAGTGCCAGGGCAATCACGCCGCTAATCACTCCAACCATCAGCGACACGCGTAAGCCATACAAAATAGCCGAGAACATATCGCGCCCCATCCCGTCTGTACCCAGTACAAAGGTTGAGCCCAACATTGACTCCGAGCCGGGCGGCAGGCGTGAATCCATCAAATCGAGTTTTGCCAGGTCGTAGGGATTTTGCGGTGCAAGCCACGGTGCAAAAATCGCGAGCAGCAACACGATTGCCAAAAGCGCGAGGCCAAACAAAGCAATACGCGACTGCGAAAACTCGCGTACGAACTGACGCCAAGGTGTGTCTTGAGCGAGTGGCGAGACAGAAGAGGAAGCGTTCATCAGTCAGCCTATGAATTAATTTTTAGCTGCGCTTAAACGCACGCGCGGGTCGAGAATCGAATACAAAATATCGATCACAAGATTAATGACGACAAACATCAACACAGTAATCATCAGATAGGCGACGACGACCGGGCGATCGAGTTGAAAGATCGAATCAATCACTAACTTACCCATCCCGGGCCAAGCAAAAATCGACTCAGTCACGATGGCAAAGGCAATCACTGAGCCCAGTTCTAGTCCAATCACCGTCACCAAGGGGATCATGATGTTTTTTAATAAGTGCACACCTAGAATGCGACTTTTAGGCAAACCTTTGGCGCGCGCAAAACGTATGTAATCAAGTAATACGTTCTCTCTTACCTGCGCCCGCGTCAGCCGGATAATCAAACTCAGTTTAAATAGCGCTAGGTTGATACCTGGGAGAATGGCGTATTTCAAGCCATCCCAATGCACGATCGAGAGCTTCATCCCTAAAAATTCTGTGGTGGGGCCACGCCCGGTTGAGGGTAACCAACCTAGCTGCACCGCAAACAGCATGATCAGCATCAAGCCGACCCAAAACGTTGGCAGAGAAAAGCCAACGATTGAAATTGCCATAATCGCTTTCGAAATTTTGCTGTCTGGCTTCAGGCCTGCATAAAGGCCTAAAGGGATCCCGACTAAAATTGAAATCAGCATCGCTACGGCAGCAAGTTCAAGCGTAGCAGGCATACGCTCAAAAATAACCTCAAGCGCGGGGCGGCCATAGACAAAACTTTTGCCGAGATCCCCACTGGCTGCATTCTTTAAGAACAACAGGTATTGCATCCAGCCTGGCTTATCTAACCCCAGAGCCACGCGCGCGCGGTCACGTTCAATCTGATCAGCATCAGGGCTAATCAAAATCTCAACAGGATCACCCACAACAAACAAGCCGGCGAACACCAGCAAGGATGTAACGAGCAAGACCAAAGCCGTCTGCGACAGACGTCGCATGATGAAGACAAACATTATTTCTTGATCTTCACTTCGTGTGCGAGGGTGTACTGGTCTGCACGCGCTGCGTAGGTTAGATTTGCTTTAGTGCCCCAGACAGAGACTTCATAGTGCAACGGGACAATACCCATGAGCTCTATCGCCTTTTCACTGGCAAGCGCCAGTTTGGCACCACGCTTGGCTTCATCAATCTCAATCATGGCAGCAGTCGTCATAGCATCTAACTCAGGGCTTGAAAATCGACCGCGATTGGCGGCTCCGGTACCGCTTGCCGCGTCGTAGGTGCCCAACAGAGACCGCAAGGGCGAACTTGGGTCGCCACTCTCTGAGGCCCAGCCAGCAAGCATGAACGAGAACTCAAGCTTCGAGCCGCGCGAAAAGAAAATATTTGAGGGCATGGTCTCAAGCTTGGTCACGATACCGACGCGGGTTAAAAATTGCGCAACTGCCTGGGCAATTTTTTCGTCATTGATATAGCGATTATTGGGTGCGTGAAGCGTTAACTGAAAACCATTTGGGTAGCCCGCTTCAGCCAAGAGTTTTTTTGCACCCTCTGGGTCATATTTTTCGACCGGCAAATTCTTACTAGTACCAAAGAACTGCTCAGCGATGAGTTGACCTGCGGGTACGGCGACCGTCTCCATGATGCGCTCAACAATGACGTCGCGATTCATGGCTTTTGAAATCGCGCGTCTGACTCGCGGGTCTGTCAACGGATTTGCCTCTTCCATTGGCTTGCCATCGGTCGTACGCACAAAAGGCGAGTTTTTGGTGCGATTCGAATCCATATGCAAGTAAATAATGCGATTTGAAACCGCTTGAGCAATCGCCAAATCTTTATTACTTGAGAGGCGCTTAACGTCTGGGGTGGGAACGTTTTCAATCATTTGCAGGTCGCCCGCGAGCA
>CALCPT010000254.1 GCA_937897265.1 uncultured Alcaligenaceae bacterium | reverse complement strand
GGACACCAGTCACTATTACGAGCATTTTGAAAAAAAGCGCGTGTTCACCACGATGTTTAACGTGGCTGAAGCCGTTGAGGGCTATGGCAAGCTCGAAAAGTTAGCTGATTCAATGCAACACATCGTGCCTGGGCATGATCCGTTAGTGATGCAGCGTTATCCCGCTGTCTCGAAAGCGCTTGAGGGAATTGCCGTTCAACTTGACGCAGATCCAACATACTAACTTCGCGTATTTCAACGACTTAACTAGATAGATAACAAAGGCATCGCATGAAACGACTCTCTTTTCTTTCGGCTGCAGCGCTATTGTGTTTAGGTTTTTTTGCGCCGGCGTCTGCACAAGACTATCCAGCGCGTCCTGTACAGGTGTTCGTCGGATTTCCACCTGGCGGCAGTGCTGATATTGTTGGCCGCTTGATCATGCAAAAGCTCAGTGATGTCACGGGCAAGCAGTTTGTTGTTGAAAATCGCACTGGCGCTGGCGGCAATATCGCCTTTGCTGCAACGGCATCGGCGAAGGCAGATGGTTACACGCTGCTATTCAGCACACCTGGTATTGCGATTAACCCAAGCTTATATAAAAAGGTCAACTTCAAGATTGAAGATTTCACGCCGATTGCTTTGATTGGTGAAGCACCTTTAGTATTGTTGGCGAATGCGAAGTTACCAATCAAATCGATTAATGACTTGGTAGCGATGGGCAAGACAAAGCCAGACGCAATTCGCTTTGCGAGCTCAGGCAATGGTAGTTCATCGCACTTGGCGATGGACGTTTTGCGTCATATGACGGGTATGCAATACCTGCACATTCCTTATCGGGGTGGTGGCCCAGCCTTGGTCGATGTGATGTCTGGCGAGGTCGATGTGACGATGTTGCCAATTTCTGAAAGTATGCCGTATGTACGTGATGGTCGTGTAGTTGCCTTAGGTCAGACCGGTGTTACACGCTCAACGATCGCGAAGGACATGCCAACCATTGAAGAGGCGGGAGTCAAAGGCTACGCCTCAACAACCTGGTATATGGTGTTGGGGCCTGCAAATCTGCCGACTAATGTGGTGTCTTTTATGCAAACGCAACTAGCAAACGTCATGCAAATACCAGATTTACGCGACAAAGTTCAAGCGGCAGGTGTGAATATCATCAATGGTGACTCAGCCAAAGCGAAAGAATTTTTGGATTCAGAATATAAGAAGTGGGCAGCCTTAATTAAGGCGTCTGGTACGGTGATTGAGTAACTTAAATTGTCGATACGAAGCGCCGCGCCCACGAGCCTCAAACGCGTATGAGTCTCAAAACATTCATCGCATTGATGGCGTGTTTGGTTTGTCTGCCAGGGCAGGCCCAAGAGGCTGCGTGGCCGGCCAAGCCCATCAAGCTTGTGGTGCCATATACGCCGGGTGGTGGCACTGATATTTTAGGACGTATGCTCGGTCGACGACTGTCTGAGGCTTTAGCGGTGCCCGTCGTCATCGAAAATCGGCCAGGGTCTGACGGTAGCATCGGCACCGATCTAGTTGCTAAGGCGGCACCCAACGGGTACACGCTACTGATCGACGGAACAAGTCAAGCCTACAACGTGGCCTTTGGTAAAAAAATGGCCTACAACTCTGCGCGCGATTTGGCGCCTGTTGCCCAAACGGCTAACCAGCAGGTGTTGTTACTCGTTAACGCCAAGGTGCCGATACAGTCTGTCCAACAACTCATTGACTATGCGCGTGCGCATCCAGGAAAGCTCTCGTACGGTGCGAGTTCAAATGCCAACGCGTTGCCTATGGAGCTTTTCAAAATACTGACTAAAACCAATATCGTACATGTGCCATATCGTGGCTCTGGTCCGATGCTCAACGATTTGTTGGGAGGTCAGGTTGAGCTATCCATGAGCGGTGCGGCAGCACCTTTGCCGCACGTGCGTGCTGGCTCGTTACGCGTGTTGGGTATCGGTGATGATC